>JALUXS010000085.1 GCA_027013185.1 Sulfurimonas sp. | reverse complement strand
TATAAAATACTACTAAAAATCTCTTTCTAACAATTTATTTACTTTTAAAATTGTAATAATTTTATCTTCTTGTTTCCCTACGCCATCAATAATTGTATTTTCACCATTGACCGTATCGGGTGCTGGGCCTATATTTTCTTTTTTGATTCTTATTGCCATTGTCAATCTGTCAATAACAAAACCGGCAACATCATCACCATGACGCATAACAATAAAACGTGTATCTTCATTTTGTTTTTTTGTAGGCAATCCAAATTTTGTTCGTAAATCTATTAATGGTATAACTGCACCGCGAAGATTAAAAACACCTAGCACATACTTTGGTACCTGAGGCACCCGTGTCCATGTAAAAGGTTTAATAATCTCTTGAATAGAAAGAATTGGAATAGCATATTCTTCATTACCTATAACAAAACCAACTAGCTGTACTACATCATCTAATTGACCTACTACACTCTCTTGCTGTTGCCCTTGTTTATTAATAATATCTTTTAATTTATCACTCATTATAAAAACTCCGGTTTAAAATTAACATTTCTTTGTACAACACTCGCCAAATAATCTGAAGAATAGGGCTTCGTAATATATTCTACCATTCCGGATTCAACCCCACGCATACGATCTGATTTACTTGTACGTGATGTTACAGCAATAAGTGGCAAATTTTTATATCTATTGTATTTCTTAATTTCTGTTGCAAGTGTATATCCATCCATTCTAGGCATTTCAATATCAACAAGCATTGCATCAAAATTATAATCACCTGATTTTAAAATATTTAATGCTTCCTGCCCATCAGCTGCTTCTACAAGAGTAATACCCATTGGCTCTAATGATTTTCTCATAATTGTTCTATCTGTTTTTGAATCATCGACAATCATTACAGTATAATCACTCGCTTTTGTTTTTTCATTCGTTAACGATGTACCATCATCAGCATTTGCAAGGTCTGTTGTTTTTACATCTTTTGCCATGCTCATGAGAGCAACAACATCAACAATAAGTGTTACACCACCATCACCTCTAATGGTAGCACCGGCAATCCCTTCTATTCCTTTGAGATAATCTCCGAGTGATTTTATAACTATCTCTTCTTGTCCTACTAAAATATCAACAATAAGTCCAAGCTTACTTGTACCAAGGCCAAGTACAACAACATAAGCATGTTCACTTGCATCCAATATTCTTTCAACCTCAAAAATATCGCCAATATGGACTAAAGAAAGAACATCATCTCTTAAACGCATTACAGAACGTCCTTCCACCGTATAAATTTCATCTTTTGAAATACGCACCGTTTCTAAAACAGAAGCCAATGGAATTGCATAATGTTCTTCTTGCACACCCACAAGAAGTGCTTGAATAATCGCAAGTGTCAATGGAATTTTAAGTTTTATCGAAGTACCGACATTCACTTCACTGTCAATATCAATTATACCGTTGAGTTTTTCAATGTTAGTTTTCACAACATCCATACCAACACCACGACCGGAGACACTTGTAACTGCAGCAGCTGTAGAAAACCCTGGTTTAAATATAAGTGTGTATGCTTCTTTATCACTCATATTCTCTGCTTCTTTTTCAGTAATAATACCTTGTTGCAGAGATTTATCTTTAAGCATTTCAGGGTCTAAGCCTTTTCCATTATCATCTATTTGAATGACAATTTGGTTTCCTTCATTATATGCTTTTAAACTAATAACACCCTCTTCAGGTTTCCCTTTGGCTATACGCTCTTGGGGTGTCTCGATTCCATGGTCGCATGAGTTACGAATAATGTGAACAAGAGGGTCCCCTATTTCTTCAACAATAGACTTATCAAGTTCTGTATCCTCTCCAGAAATTACAAGCTCAATTTTTTTGTTTAATTCACGAGAAAGGTCTCGAATCATTCTAGGAAATTTATTAAAAACTTTTCCTATTGGAAGCATACGTGTTTTCATAACCGCAATTTGTAAATCTGTCGTTACTAAAGAAACAATAGAAACAACCTGATTTAATTCTTCTAAAAATTCTTCGCCTTCATAACGTTCTTCAACATCATCATTTATTTTAATCAATCTATTTTTTGCAAGAACCAATTCACCAATAAGATTCATAAGGTGATCAAGTCTTTTTACATCTACACGAATTGTCTGCTCAACTGTCGCAGGTGCACGTTTAGCAGGAGTTGCTGCCTTTGGTTCCTCTTTTTTTGATGATTTTCCAGAAGTAGGTGTAGCTACAGGTGCCGGTGCTTTTTCTACTGCAGTTTCTTTTTCTTTTTCTTCTTCTTTTTTTGCTTCTTTTTCTTCTTCCGGTTCAGGAGGAGGAGATGGTACTTCTTCACCCGCAGCTATTTTTGCCTCGCGTTTTGCCTTGTCTTCAGCTTGACGCTGTGCAAGGAGTCTCTCTATCTCAGCTTCCACATCATCCGGATCCATATTTTCATAATCAGGTTCTTCTTCCGGCTCTGTTACAGATTCTTCTTCTTTTTTTGCTTCTTCTGCAGTCGTGGCATCAGCGAGTCCTGAAAGATCACCGTTACTTATTTTATCCAATCTTGCAACACATGCCGCGACATCTATGCCATCATCAGCACTTGTATCACGTATTGTTTCCAAAAGTGCTTTCATAAGGTCAATTGACTCTAAAATAACATCCATCACATCAGGAGTAATTGTAAGTTCCCCATGCCGTGCTTTATTGAGTACATCTTCCATATGATGTGTTAAATGCGTCAATGTGTCGAAATTTAAAAATGAAGAAGCCCCTTTGACGGTATGTGCAACGCGGAATATTCCGTTTAGCAACTCCAAATCATCAGGATGAGACTCCAGTTCAACCAAATCTTCATCTAATTTTTCAACAAGTTCAAAAGATTCAACTAAAAAATCCTGTAGTATTTCTTGAAATTCATCCATATTTACACTCCCTATTTCTTCATATGCGCATGAACTATACGCGCTATTTCATCATAAAATGCACTAGCTTGGAACTTAACCAAGTAGCCTTCTCCGCCTGCTTCTTCGCCTCGTTCTTCACTAAAGCTATTACTAATTGAGGAGTTAAAAACAATTGGAACATCTTTAAATCTTTCATCTTCTTTCACTTTTGCTGCAAAATGAAATCCATCCATTTTCGGCATTTCCACATCAGAGATGATAATTTTCAAGTTTTGCGACAATTCATTGCCATATGTCCCGTATAAATCATTAAGTTTATTTAGTCCCTCTTCTCCATCCATCGCTTCTACGACATGAAAGCCCATTTTTTGAAGTGCATCTTTGACAATTTTTCTAGCTGTTGTGCTATCATCGAGAATCAGTGCTAAACCGGAAAAAGTTTCTATTTTTTCTGGAGCAGCATCGGTTTCTGGCTCATACAAACCTAAGTCTTGCACAACACTTTCTAAATCTAAAATAAGCAATACATTATCGCCTTCTATTTTTGTCACTCCAGTAATTTTATTACTTTCTAAACCTGAAGTACTATTCATAAAAGATGCTGGTTCAATATCACTCCAACTTATTCTTCTAATACGTTTTGCTTCATGCACAACAAAACCTATAAGGACATTGTTAAATTCAGTAATTATAACACGTGCATTTTTTTTAGCATCTTCAGGTTCAATTACGCCCATCCATTTTGCCAGATTGACAACAGGAATAACTACTTCTCTTAAATCAAAAATACCCTCTATAAATTCGGGTGTACTTGGAAGCTCAGTTAACTTGGGAAGACGAATAATTTCTCGTACTTTAGAAACATTAATACCGTATATGCCCTCATAAACTTTATCTTTTTCTTGTTTAAATATACGGAAATCAACAAGTTCCATTTCATTGGAACCAACTTTTAGAGATTTGTCATCCATTATTTATATCCCCTTAGAGAATTTTTTTTCTTCTAATAATTCTTTCTTCTGTCCTGATTTTACAATAAAATATCTTTGATTGCAAGCAAAAGCCCCTAAATTTATATAGTAAAAATTTTTCACATCAAAAGAAATATTTTGATGAAAATGCCCTTCTATAAAATAATCACATTTATACTTCAAACCCAAACGCTCTTCTATAAACTCATGAAAATTTTCAAATTTTTTACAATCCTCTTTTTTCCCAAGATAAGCATCAAGTTTTTTTAAAATTGCATGATTAAAAAATATATCTATGTATTTAAGACAATAAAGGACGTTAGGATTCCGGATAAGAGCAGTATAAGTACCATATAAATTTTCACCTGCAAAATCACCGTGAGCAAGATAAACTTTTTTACCCTTATACTGTGCTATGACAGGCTGATTTTGAATCGGAAATACTTTTACATGTAAAAATATTTTTTGTAAATTGAAATCATGATTTCCCTCAAGATAAATAATTTCTATTCTTTTTGAAATACTATTTATAAGTGCAATCATTTGCATATTTTGTTTACATGTAAATTCTATAGAACCAAAAAGAGCATCAAATATATCTCCCATAAAAATCAATTGGGTAGCCACTACTTCGCCTGCTTCTATATCTTGTAGGAGTGTTAAAAGTTCAGGTCTTTGTTGTGAGTAGTGTGCATCTGATACAATAAATGCACCCTCTTTTATTTCAATCGGATTAAGGGACATAGGCTATATCTGGAATTGCCACGCTCTCATCAAGCCCCATCATTAAGTTGGCATTTACAAGAGCTTGTGAGGATGCACCCCGCATTAAATTATCTATACTTGAAGTAATAAAAAGTACATTGCCTCTTTTTTGTGCATATATATCACAAAAATTTGTTCCGGCAACATTTTTCATATCTACTGGTTTTTCACTTATTCGAATATGAACATCATTTTTATAAAACTCTTTTAAAACTTCTAAAGCATCAAAATTCCCTGTCACTTGAATATATATGGAACTTATCATACCTCGTGTCACAGGTACTAAATGAGGTACAAAATTTACTTCATCAAAAGAAACATTTAGCTTATTTGCAATTTCTGGGGCATGACGGTGCATTAAAGGATTATATGCAAAAAGATTGTCATTTACATTGACAAAATGTGTTACCTCACTCAGTTTTTTCCCTGCTCCACTCACGCCTGTTTTGGCATCAATAATAATAGGCGTCTTTTTACTGCGTTTATCCATAAAAGGCAGAAGCCCTAAAATTGCAGAAGTTGGAAAACATCCCGGATTTGCAACGAGTTTTGCAGACTTTATAGCCTCTCGGTTGAGCTCAGGTAAACCATATATAACATGCTCTAAATTTACACTATCAGTATGGGGACAATAAAATGCCTCATAAATATCCTTAGGTAATCTGTAATCAGCCGAAAGGTCAACAACTTTTACACCTTTTTCAAGTAAGGGTTTTACATAAGCCATCGCTGTTTTATGCGGCAATGCTAAAAAAATGAGTTTACATGTAGAAGCCATTTCATCTATATTTGCTTTTTTCACTTCATCTTCACAAACGCCGTTTAAAGAAGGATGAAGTCTATTTATAGTTGTTCCACCTTCTGAATTTGCGATATAAGCAAGATGAAAAAAAGGGTGTTTTACAAGCATTTTAACAAGTTCTAAACCTGTATAGCCTGTCGCTCCGACTACGCCTACATTGATACGCTTGTTTTCATTCATTATTCACTACACTCAAAAACAATTTCTTGGTATTTCACCTCATCTATTTCAAACTCTTTTTCACCACCGGGAAGGCGAAATTTTACTTCATCCCCTTCTTCACGTCCTAAAAGTTGTTTTGCCAAAGGAGAATTGAATGAAATTAGCCCAATATCAGGATTACTTTCACATCCGCCTACTATTGTGTATGTTACTTCTTCATCCGTGTCCATATTTGTCATCACAACAGTTGAGCCAAAACTCACTTTTGTATGTGCTAATTCACAAGGATCAACGATTTGTGAATTTCCAAGAATTTCTTGGAGTTCTGCCAAACGGTCATCTATATGTTTTTGCATCTCTTTTGCTGCATGGTATTCAGCATTTTCTTTTAAATCACCATGCTCCAATGCTTCTTCAATAGCCTTAACAACACCCGGACGCTTTACTTCTTTTAAATCTTTTACTTCTGCTTGTAATTTTTCATATCCAAACAGTGTCATTGGTTCAATTTTTTGCATAGTTTATTCTCTTTATTTTAATTAACTAAATTATAGCTAAAAAAAAGTAAAACTACAGCGTTACGGTATCGTAATCCAAAGGTTTTGGAAGTGGTTTTGAAAAGTAGTACCCTTGTGCATATTCTATACCTAATTCTTTAAGTGATAAAGCAAGTTCTCTTGATTCAACAAACTCGGCAACATTTTGCATACCCATTCCAATGGTAAAATTATGAATACTTTTGAGCATATGTAATTTTTTCTCATCCGTCAATATTTCACTTACTATAGAAGCATCAATTTTGACAACATCTATATCTAAACTTGAAAAATAAGAAAAATTAGAATAGCCTGTTCCAAAATCATCTATAAGAACTTTAGACCCATAACTATGCACTTTTTCTAAAAACCGATTGATGCGTTCATCATCAACTACAACGGCTTCTGTCTCTAATAATTCAATGTCAATTCTTGAGGCAACATCACGATTTGCATCAAAGAGTGCAAAAAGTATGGAAATTATTTCTTCATTTATTATATCTTTCATTGAAAAATTAATTGAAAATCTACATGCGTTACGCTCTTTTGCCATTTGTATTGTTTTTGTTATCATCACTTTTGTAATTTCATAATAATATTGTGTCTTTGCAGCAATTTCTAAGAAAAAGAAAGGAGAAAGCACCTCTTTTGAAGGAAGAACTATTCGTACAAGTGCTTCATACTTTTCTATTTTTAATGTTTGCAAGTTTACAATAGCCTGAAAATATGGCACAACTCTATCTTCTTTTAGAGCAGATTTTATAATATTTATAGTCTCAATATTATTTTTCCAATTCTCTTTTACAGCCAAACTTTTATTGTATTCAAGAACACGTTGCGTTATATCTTTTTTAACAAGTTTTAGGGCAAAATCTGCATTTTCCAAAAGAGGTTTTACAGTGTTTGTAGCAACACTCACTGAAACATTAACTTCTATCGTATCAATTTCACAACTTTTATTTGCAATTAAATACTCAAGTTTTTTTGCAATTTCAAAAACATCTTGTGAACTTCTATTTTCAAATAAAACCGCAAATTCATCACCACCCATTCTATACATTTTTGTTCCAGAAATAGAAGAAAAATATGTTTGCATCACTTTTGACATATCTTTTAAAATACTATTACCAAAATCATTTCCATATACATCATTTACTTCTTTAAAAGAATCAATATTTGCTAAAAGAATTGCAGGTTTATCTAACTCTTTTTTATCTTTTTCAAACATACTCCTATTGTAAAGTCCAGTAAGAGAATCATGTGTTAAAGAGTACTGCAGTGAGTTCGCAGCTTTTATAAATTTTGTATGTGTTTTATAGTATTTTATAAGCAGATAAATTAAAAAAATAAAATAGATACAAAGAAGGACAAAGACAATAAAGGCAAACAAATCTAAAAATTGAAAATCATGCAGTGCAATATGATTAAAATTTTCTCTCTCTTCATTGAGTAACTTTCCTATTTTATTGTTTAGTACCTTTTTTGTAACAGAAATAAAATCAGGAAATTTTTTCATTAAATAAGTAGAATGAAGGTTAAATATTTTTATAAACTTTTGTGTACGCTTATCTTTTGAATCACTATGAAGCAGATAATGCATATGTCGAATATAGTCCAAATCCTGTGTCTTCTTTGTATCTTTAAAAGAATCCAAAATTTTCACAGCATCTATGTAAATACCTCTGTCTTCTTTTTTAAGAGTTAAGGCATTTTCTACATGTACAGATAAAAAAACTACAGAATTTTTAACTGCGGCATTTAAGAGTAAAAAATCTTGTATTTCACCTAAAAAAGTATTCACACGATTTTTAATACTTTTATCAATACTGTTTTTTATACTTGCATATGCTGCATGCTGTAAGATATTTGAATTTTCTAATTTTCTAAGTTGATTTTGCATTAAATCATATTCATGTGCGATAGTATCTTGAGAGTTATAAGCATAAAGAGCATTTTTTAAGAGTTCACTTGTTATGTCACTATTGTAATTATCTAATGTATCTAAATTAGTTACAAATTCACGTTGATTTTTCGTAAAGTCCCGTTGTACAAAATAAAAATATACCAAAACTGAAAAAGAAAAAAACCCAAAGAGAGCAATAATTGAAATAACTTTTTTATTAAGCACTATTTATCCAATATTTTTGGTTTTACACCAGTGAGTGTTTTTAAGAATGCCACAATATCTTTCGCATCTTTTTTAGGAATTTCTACACCAAGATTAAAATGCGACATTCTTTGCACTGCCTGCAGTAAAGTTTTTGCACTTCCATCGTGAAAATATGGTGAAGTAAGGGCGATATTTCTGAGTGTCGGCACTTTAAAAACATTTTTATATCTTTTAAGTCCTGTCACTTTGGCTCTGTCTGGATAATCTGCTTTCGTCTTGTACGGGAAAAAAGTTCCCATTTTTTGAAAAGAGTTGCCTCCTATGTTTATACCGTTATGACAGGTAATACAACCATACTGTTTAAAAAGTGCATAGCCTTTTTCCTCTTGTTGACTCAGTTTAACTTCACCTCGTAAATATCTGTCAAATTTTGCATTTGGTGTAATAAGTATTTTTTCAAATTCTACTATTGCATTAATGACTTCATTGTAACTGATTCTAGTTGTATGGTAAATCTTTTTAAAAAGATTTCTGTAAATTTTTGATGCATTTAAACGTTTTTCTATCAGTTGAGGGTTCATATCCTGTTCATGAGGATTATTCATAGGACCACTTGCCTGCTCTTTTAAATTTCTAGCCCGACCATTCCAAAATTGCTTAAAATTATAACGTGCGTTATATACCGTTGGAGACTGAATATTTCCTTTTCTTCCCTCAACACCAACGGAAACTTGATTTTCATCAGCTCCACCTTCCCTCAGCACATGACAAGAGTTACAGCAAACCGTATTGTCTCTTGAAAGAGCCGTATCAAAAAAAAGTTTCTTGCCAAGTAATGCTTTTGCTTTATCATATTCGACTGTTTGAGGAATAGGAGAGATCGGCTCACTTGCAATACAAAGATCATAAAAAAATGAAAGAAAAAATAAATATTTAAGCATGTATTATTATATTAAAACTAATCTTAATCTATACCTTTTGCAAGGAAGACAAATCAAAAAGAATCGTTTCATTTTGACAAACAATAGTGATAATGCACATTTTTTTTGAAATTTTCATTGCCTTAGATACATTTTCTAATAATATTAATTCAGATTTGGTTTGTGGGTCATACGCTATAAGCGTACTCTCTTTCACAATGAAAAGTCTTCCGCCGCCACAACCGTCACCTATTATGCCTTCACAAACTAAATCATCATTTACGTTAAAACCATGAGTCATCTAAACAGTCCTC
>JALUXS010000084.1 GCA_027013185.1 Sulfurimonas sp. | reverse complement strand
TATCTGACACTCTTGAATTTTTTTAATCATTTCATCAAGATACAATTCAAATTTGTCTTTTTGCTTTTCATGCATTTTTTGCATAAACCTCTTTTACTCTATCTATTTCATATTTTGAACCAAAAAAGCATGGAGATGTATCATGAATATGTGCATGACCAAGAGTTAATAAATTATCTTTACCATTAATAGCTTCACCACCGGATGTTTTATAAACAAAAGCAAAAGGAAAAACTTCAAAAAGACGACGAAGTTTTCCAGCAGGTTTATCACTTGTTGCAGGGTAACTAAAAAGTCCGCCGCCTTTAAGAAGTATTTGATGTAAGTCAGGTACCATTCCTCCTGAATATCGAAGACGGTATCCCTCAGAAAAAAAGCCATCTATCATATTTTTATGGTACGGTTCCCAATTTTGTTGTGTTCCGCCCGGAGCCATAAGTTTACCTTTTTCGTTCAATCTTATTTCTTTAACAAATTCAAACTCATCTTCTTGTAAAAGGTAAAGTTTTGTTTTATTCTCTGCAAAGACCATTTCAACGCGTGGTCCGTAAACAACATAACATGCCGCAACCATATTCTTCGTTCCAAAAGCACTGTCATAAATACCAAAAATAGAACCGACACTCAAGTTAACATCTACTAAAGATGAACCATCCAAAGGATCATACGCTATAAAATATTTACCATTTACATGTAAGACTTCTTCATGTTCTTTTTCTTCACTCGCTATTGTGTTAATTGAAGCAATTTTTGAAAACTCTTCTTCAATAATCATATCACATTTAATATCAAGCTCAAGTTGTGTTTCACCGGAGCTATTTTCATGCTCTGAATAGCCAATATCTTTTACATCTATGGCTTTTTTAATTCTCTTTGCACCTTTTTGAATTGCATCAAATATCTCTCTCATTTTATTATCCTTTTTTTAAACTTTTTTTGCATTTTTAAATATCCATGATATTACGTCATCGGTGGAATTTAAATCTAATATATCTACATCTTGTGGTAATGTATACTTCTTTATTTGTATACTTTCATCAATAGCTAAAGCATTCATAAACGGAAAATAATCTTCATCAATGCTATTTCTAAAAATACTAATGCGAGGAAGAGGCAAATTTTTCAGCCCTTCTACTAACAGTATATCAAAGCTATGAAACATTCGTATCATTTCATCCAGTTCAGAATGACGATTAGAAAAATATGTTGTTCTATTTGGAGAAGTGACTATAACTTCAGCACCTGTATCACTAAATTTATAACTATCTTTACCCTCAACATCAAAACGTGCTTTGTCTTTTGGGTCATGTTTTATAATAGCAACATCTAAATTATGCTCATGAATAAGTTTTCTGGCTACTTTTAATATCAAAGTTGTTTTACCGCTGTTAGATGGACCGGTAAATGCAACTGCTAATCTTTTTTTCAATTTTTGACTTTGTTTTAAATTTTAAGTTATTATACAAAAGAAGAGTTTAATAAGATATAATTCTTTAAAAAAAAACAGGGTTTGCAATGAAATTTTTATATATAATAGCTTTTTTACTAGTTACTTTTTCAGGATGTGCCCAAAAAAATGCTTTTGAAAGATTTCATATAACACAATCACAAGAGTTGACAGAAGAAAATATTCAAAGTCTAAAGATTACAAATCCAAAAATGGATGTTGTTGGTGTTATAACAGCTGTATATCTTAATAAAGTTAAGCCTGAAGTCTATAAAAAGTATGAATATTTTTATATCTATTTATATGATAAAAAGAAAAATGAGAAAGCAAGATTTTCACTCAATGATGAGCCTGCATTTATATCAGAAGAAATACCGGCAAGAAATGAATTTACTCATTTAACATCATTTGAGTCAAAATGGAATAATTACTATTTTGTAAAGTTTAAAAAACAGAAGGGAACACTTCACCTAAAGGTTAGTTTGGGCAAAAATTCCTCAACTTTTCTCTTTAAACAAGATCAATAACTTTAATAAAGTATTGATTTTATAACAACAATAACTACCTGAAGTGCTACTATAATGATTAATGGTGCAAAGTCAAGTCCATTTAAATCAGTTCTCATAAATTTACGTACAAAAGCATATGCCGGATTTGTAATTCGGTAAAGGAATTGAACAATAGGGTTGTATGGATCTGGATTCACAAAGCTTAGTAGTGCTGTTATAATAATAACCCAAATGTAAATATTGACAAGCCCTATAAAAATACCACCAACACCCTGTACTATTTCAACTAATGCATTCATTTAACAATCTCCTGAATATAATTTTTAAGATATTTATACACCTTAGCCACATCAGGTCCATGCTCAGCATTTGTAAGAAGTATTTGAAGCGGTTTTAAAAAGCTTTCTCCTTCTAAACCTGTCTCTTTCATGATGTGGTTTTTGAAATCAATGTATGCTTCAAAGTAGGGTGCATCTTTAATCGTTTGTGCCATGAGAGTTGCCTGTTGTGCAAACATTCCAGGTATAACTCTTTGTGAAAATATTGGAGCTATTTTTGCTTTTAGCTCTTTTGTTGTATTTGCTTCATTTAAATAAATACGTGCAAGTTCACCTATCTCTTCATCAGCAAAACCAACATAACGAGAAAGCTCTTTTGCCTCTAAATTTTTAAGATGTTCCTTATTTATATGTTTTAGAATATCTATGTCAAAATGGGTAGGGGTTTTTGATATTTTGCCCAAATCAAACCATTCTATGGCTTTTTGGAGAGTAAATATCTCTTTTAAAGGCTCATTTATTGTTGATATTAAATAATTTGAAATTGCTTCAGGCAAATAACCATCTTCTAAAAGCTCCTTGACACTTGGAGTATCTAAAAGAGCGGGTAAATAAGCATATTCTATCTCTTTATCATAGCCAAGAGAATTTCTTACATGTAGTTCTTTTGCTGTGTCATTTTTTTGCTCGTCTTTGCGAATAATTATAGAAATGTCACTTAGCATATCATCAATAGCACAGGCAAAATTATATGTCGGTGTTTTATCTTGACGCATGATTACAAAACTATCCATTGGATCAGAAGTAGTTGCTTGCTCAGGTTTCGCAATTCTCACTGTAAAAGGCGCAGTGTTGTCAATGACAAGTTCTGCAGGAAGATTACGACAGGCATCATCATATTTATATGGTTTCTTTGCCGCCTTTGCCTCGTTCTTTTTGTTTTCCAGCCACTCGTGAGAACAAAAACATGCGAATGCTTTTTTCTTATGAAGCAAATCAAGTGCCATTGCAGAGTAAAAACGGATGTTTTGACTCTGATAAACAACTTGAGAATATTTTATATGAAAAAGCTCTAAAATAGCCAGTATTTCTTGATCTTTTCCTTCTATATTTTTTTCTTTGTTCATATCATCTATACGAACAATTAAATCTTCATTTTTTTGTTTTGATATTATATAGTTTAAGAGGGCAACTCTTAGGTCGTCTATATGCATATCACCAGTAGGACTACACGCAAATCTCAGCATTAACATTCCTAAATATTTTTTGTAATTTTAACAAATTTTTGATTAATTATAAGCTATGATTTGCTAAAATGCATCCCTTATAATAAAAGGTTTAATAATAATGAGCAAGAAAAAAGATTTTTTACGTACAATAGTCGAAAATGATTTAAAATCAGGTAAATACAAAGAAATAATTACAAGATTTCCACCAGAACCAAATGGTTTTCCCCACATCGGGCATGCTAAGTCTATATCTATAAATTTTGGTATTGCACGTGATTATAATGGTCACTGTAATCTAAGAATGGATGACACCAATCCAAGTAAAGAAGATACAAAGTATGTCCAAGCTCTTGAAGATGCTGTAAAATGGCTTGGATTTGACTGGAATGACAATCTCTATTTTACTTCCGATTATTTTTCTTTAATTCATGATTATGCTATAAAACTTATTAAAATGGGTAAAGCATATGTTGATAGTTTAACAGAAGAAGAAATACGTGAGTATCGTGGAACTGTGACTCAAGCAGGAAAACGCTCTAAATATGCAAAGCGCAGTATCGAAGAGAATTTAGACCTTTTTCAACGCATGAAAAACGGTGAATTTAAAGACGGTGAACATGTTTTAAGAGCTAAAATCGATATGAGTGCAGCCAATATGAAGATGAGAGATCCTCTTTTGTACCGTATTAGAAATGTGCATCATTTTAGAGCGGGAAATGCGTGGTCTGTGTACCCAATGTATGATTTTGCACACTGTTTATCTGACTACACAGAGGGCGTTACGCACTCACTTTGTACATTAGAGTTTGAAAATAACCGCGAGATTTATGATTGGGTACTAGATACTCTTGAGCTGAAACCACCTCGTCCTTATCAGTATGAATTTGCACGACTTAACATTAACTATACAGTTATGAGTAAGAGAAAACTTTTAGAGCTAGTTGAAGGCAATTATGTCAGCGGATGGGATGATCCTCGACTTCCAACAATCGCCGGATATAGAAGAAGAGGCTACACGCCTGAATCTATTTTAAATTTTTGTGATCAAATTGGTATAGCAAAAGCAAATTCCATGGTTGATGTTGCACAACTTGAATTTTGCATAAGAGATGATTTAAATAAAAAAGTGCCTCGTGTTATGTGTGTTCTTAATCCACTCAAAGTTACTATTGAAAATTATGAAGGAGCTGAAGAGCTTGATGCTCCTTATTATCCTGATGATGTGCCAAAAGAGGGTTCAAGAAAACTGCCATTTTCAAAAGAGATTTTTATTGAACGTGAAGACTTTGAAGAAAATCCGCCAAAAGGCTATTTTCGTCTTACACCTGAACAACCGGTGAGACTTAGACATGGTTATATTATTACATGTAAAGAAGTAGTTAAAGATGATAATGGAAATATTACAGAAATAAAAGCACAGTACCATGCTGCGTCTAAAAGTGGTTCACAAGATACGAGCGGTATAAAAGTAAAAAGTGCAATTCAGTGGGTGAGTGCTACACATGCAAAAAAAGTGGAAATACGATTGTATGACAGACTATTTAAAAATGAAATACCGGAAGGAATAGAAGATTTAAATCCAGATTCTTTAAAAATCATAAAAAATGCTTTTGTTGAGCCGGCTGTAATAATTGAAAAACCTGATGAAAGATTTCAGTTTGAAAGAGTAGGGTATTTTTATACTGACCCAGTAGATTACAGTGATGAAAAACCTGTATTTAATCAAATAGTCGGTTTAAAGGATTCTTGGGGTAAAAAGACAAAAGTAAAAAAAACTGCACCGAAACCGCAAACTAAAAAAGTACAAATAGATGGTGAAGTTATACCTATGAGTAATGAACAAAAAATATTGTTTGAAAAATATACGAATGATTTTAAGCTAAACAAGGAAATAGCTAATACTTTAGCTCGTGATGAAAAACTGTCTAAATTTTACGAAGATGTACTCAGAAAATATAATAGCCCTGTAAGTATTGCCAATATTATAACGAATGAAGTAGCAAGAGAGTTAAAACAAAAAGAGTTAACAGAACTGAAATTTAGACCAGAACAAATAGCAGAGCTTGTTAAAATGATAGATGATGCAACAATCTCAACAAAAATTGCAAAAGATATTTTTGAAGCAATGAGTAAAAGTGGCGAAGAACCAAAACAAATAGTAGAAAGTAAGGGTCTGGTACAAATAAGTGACTCAGCTATTATTTTACCAATTATTGAAGAAGTTATCGCTAAAAACCCGGATAATGTAGAAAAATTCAAAGCAGGAAATACAAAACTTTTAGGCTTCTTTGTCGGGCAAGTACTAAAAGCAACAGGTGGTAAAGCAAATCCAAAAGTAGTTAATAAGCTTGTATCTGAAAAGTTGAAATGATTATTTAGTGTAAGAAAAGTTGGTGACCCCGAGGAGAGGGTCACCCTTGTCTCACAAACCCCTAAAAAAGGGCTCTTAATTGAGTATCAAAGAGTTTTGTGCACAAATTTTGTGCCTAAATTTAATACATTAATTTTACTCTATTCTCTTTCTATAGTCAAGAAAATTTGGCTAAATAGTATTCAGTAATCTGAGTACGATGATGATTTATCTCTTTACTGACAAGTTTACAAGCTTCAATATGAGAAAAACCTTCTTCTCTTTTTTCTTCATAAAGCTCTTTTGTATAAAAAGCCCTTATATCGTGTGAAGCCATACCAAACTTTTGCAAGTGTCTGTAATAGGTGCTTTTATGGGGCAGTTGAATGTTTTGTGCATTGAGTTTTAAAAGCATTATTTTTAATTCAAGAGAGATAATTTTTGCACTGTACATCTGTCCTCCTTTGCCTTTTACAGAGTGCAATTTTAAGCTATCAAGATGCTTTTTCAGCTCATTGATGACATCATAAGCTTCCGAAACTCTAAAACCTGTTTCATATTGCACCTGTGCAATTACACCAAGTGTAGAATTTAATTCATTGATTACTTCAGTAGGATGGTATGTTGTAGTTATCATCTTAGGCTCTCCAAATATTTCGCCTCTTTCTATTGCTTCTTCTTTGTAAATAGATACCTGTTCAGTAAAATAGCTGACATCTAAATCTATTGAGATATTGCTTTGTTGTAACCCTTGTACAAGTCCGGACCACCCGCGAATATAATCTTCCTGCGCTGAAAATGAGTTGATGCTTTCTAATCTCTGCTCTAAAAAATCACTCATTTGATCCTCTGTCATCAACTCATTTAATTTTCCCTCTAACTGCTGTTCTTCTGCAAAATCTTTGAAGTCTTTAAAATAGCCGTCTCTCTTTATCCGTAGAGCATCTGAATGAGTTCTATTTGAGTTTGTGCCATTTCGTTTTTCTCCAAAAGCCGCAAGACGAAAGTTAGCATCTCTTATCTGTTTTTCAAAACTGCCACCTTTGAGATTAGCCATTGTTTAAATTCCTTTCTTTAAGAGCTTTAAGATAACGCTTTATTGTACTGTGCGATGGAGCATCTTTTTTTCTGTAAATTTTTTTATGAATTTCGTGAGTACTCAATCCCTCTTTATGCAGTTTAACGATAAGCCCACGATATAACTTAATACCTCTATGTTTAAATCCCAAGAGTGGAGCGGTGGTTTGTAGTTTGATTTGCTCTTTTCTCTCATACATTTGTTGTAAGATGAAAAATGATTTTTCTATTTGATCTCCATCAATGCCAAATCTTTTATAGTGCCCGTGCAATCGCTTTATGAGTTCGTTTGTTTCATCTAACGATAATCCAAGCGTTTTAGCAGCTCGTACTCTGTAATCTATTTTTACGCCCATTGTAAAATCCTTTTTTATGAATTGTTGTTGTGTAGGTTTTCATCGAAATGGAAACCTACGTTGTTAAACAATCCTATGAGGATTTTTTCTATCAATCAGTCAAACTCAAAAATGTGCTTTTCGTTTTGCGAGAGCAAAGCACGAAACGACTCGTTACAACAACTGTCAGTAACACTTGTGTCAGTAAGATAGAGTATGAATATGCAATTTGCATATGTAGCTATAAAGCTAAAAATTGTTAATATCATTTAATACACCGATCAAGTTATGTAAGTTCTATTATAAACTTCATGAAAAAAAGAAAAAAATGATGTCAGGGATTGTGCTTCGCCATCTCTTTTGCAGAAAATTTTTTTGTGAAATTTTTGTGGATTTTACGTGTAAAACTGAATTGACTCAAAAATGAGCCACCCAGTTTTGCAAAAGAGATGGCGAAGCTTGGAAGTGGAGAAAGTAGCTTTTGAATGGCTATTTTAGGGCAATCATTGCTGAATCGGGTTTGGGTTATTTGAGAAAGCTTAATAGTAGTATCTTTGAACTATACCATCAAATATTTCTCTCTAATTACTTATGATATTCTAATTTTGTTCGATAAATTGATTTAATAGATTTATTAATTGTAAAGCCATATCTTTATCAATTTGTATATTTTGTTTTTGACCTTCTGTTCTGCTTATATCACCAGCTTTATAGGTTCTAATTTGAAAATAATTTTCATTAAAACAATAGTCACCAATAACATTCTTCCTTGCATGTGGTTGTTCATTTACTTTAACTAATTCACTTAATATTGCCATATTTCTTCCTTTGTATTTTGTAATATAACTAGTATTATATACAAAACTACTTATAAAAACAAACTTAATAAATAAAATAATTCTTCTGTCTTCTGCCATCGCAATTATATTTTTTTCGGTTTTATCTTTCTCAGATTTGTGCCTCAGTATATTTATTAAATCTTTTGGTATCAAGTTTGCTATTTTGTGCTATTTCCTTTGTAATTATAATACTTATGCCACTCCAAATCTATAAGAGTATCAAGCTCTTTATTGCAAGTTTCATCAGGTAATAATCCATTACGCATGCATTCTAAATTTGTTATATCCCAATTTGATATATCCTGATTAAATCTTTCTGCTTCGCAAAATAAATTCGACATCCAACGAACATGTGAAACATCCCAGTTATCAAGAGGTTGATTAAATGAACTTGCGTTGGCAAACATCATATTCATCTTTTCAACATTAGATACATTCCAACTATTAAGAGGTTGATTGAATTTTTCTGCACCACAAAATACCCCAGTCATATTCGTCACATTAGATACATCCCATTTCGATATATCTTGATTAAAAATTTTTGCTCCATTAAATATTCCATTCAGATTAGTTACATTGGAAGTATCCCATTTATTTAAAGATTGATTAAAACTTTCTGCATTTGAAAACATACCAGACATGTCAGTTACTTTTGAAACATCCCAGTTATTTAGAGGTTGGTTAAAATTTTTAGCTTTTAAAAACATACTATTCATATTGGTAACATTGGATATATCCCAATTCGATATATCTTGGTTAAAATCGGTTGCATATTCAAATAAATAAGACATATCTGTTATATTAGAAACATCAATATTTGTAACATTTTCATTATTTTTAATTAACTTTTGTAAGTGTTCTTTCGTCATTATTCGCTCCAAAAAGTTAAATTAAGTCATGAAAAATTATTTTTAAATTCGTAAAAATTATGATAAATGTGACTTATATACAATTATATATATAGTAACCTTAATTCCTTACAACATTGGTACATAAATAAAAATACTATAAATGACGTTTAGAGTTTTTTTGGAAACTCTCTAAACTCCAAACTACAAACTCCAGTATATAGTTCTTCAACCCCATATCCACGAGAGTAAGTTTGACTAGTTTCATCTTTATCAGGTTCATGCCCCATAACCCTGTTCATTAAATCTTTTGGCAGTTTGTATTTGACTGCATTTTTAAGTAGCTGGTCACCAACCGTATGTCTAAAACTATGAAACACTTGTGTAGGGTCTTCTGACACATAAGTTCTGAAATATGTCATAAAGTTTTTGCCGTAATCAATGCTGTATCGCTTTTCGCTTGGATGCAGTCGTAAATTGCTCCATAATCGCTTCTGTTTGTGTTTGACAGAGTTGAAGTAGTCAATGAAGCCAAGCTCAATGAGTTTTGGGTGAATTGGAACGAGTCTGTAAGCATTGTCATTTTTTAAATGTTTGTCTTTATCTTCATTTAAATCAAAGTAGTACACTTTCTCACCCGTTGAAATAATCTCACTTTTTATATCTTCAATATAGAGCTGACAGATTTCATTCTGTCGCATCCCAGTATAAAGGGCTATTATTGGTATCCAGTATTCCTCAGGTTTCTGCTTGA
>JALUXS010000083.1 GCA_027013185.1 Sulfurimonas sp. | reverse complement strand
ACAAATAAAGCAGCTTCTGAAATGAACGAGCGTATTATTGAAACGCTAGAAGAGCTTGAATCCCGTATGGAACTGAATGAAATTGCTAAAGAGTGCGGCGTGGCTAAAGATGATATTTTGGCACAACGAAGTAAAATTTTAGCCGAATTTTTAAATGCACATACAAAAATTATGACAATAGACAGTTTTTTTACCCAGATTTTAAGAAAGTTTTCTTTATATGCCTCTTTAATGCCAGATTTTTCAACAGCAAATGCCCAGCATGAAGTAAAATTAATGTCTCGTTTTTTAAAAGAAGTGAGTGTTGCAAATAAACGTTCTATTCTTATAAACCTCTCTTTGGAGTCCAATAAACGCGTCAGCGATATATTTGCACTGCTTGATACCTTTTACCTTAAAAAAGAGGAACTCGCCCATCTGAAATTTGATAAAACCGCAACAAAAAAGTTTGAAGAAGAGGCAATGGAAGGGTTGCGAGCTTTGCAAAGCAGTATAGCAAATTGCAAAGAAGCTTCACCGACACTGCAAAAAGCCGTTGTTGTGCAAAGTTTTGACGAGCTTAAAGCCAAAACATGGGTGTATAAAGAAAGTTTGAATTACTGGGTATTTAAAAAGTGTTTTACTCCGGATATGGACAGTGAATTACTAAAGATACAAAATGCACTTAAAGCACAGGCAAAGGCAAAGGAGCAGAACTTTTTTTATGCTTTGAATGAACTTGTTTCCGTCTATAAAAAAGCGAAAAAAGCACTTTATATTGATGAAAGTGAACTAAGCTTTTCTGATGTGACACTTTTGGTATATGAAATCCTCAACCGTCTTGATGAGAGTGAATTTCTGTATTTTCGATTGGATGCCACAATAGAACATATGCTTTTGGATGAGTTCCAAGATACAAGTGTTTTGCAGTATGAAATTCTTAAACCATTAATACAAGAAATTACCTCAGGAGAGGGTGTGTGTAATGAGGGGAGTTTTTTCTTTGTCGGGGATGTGAAACAGTCTATTTATCGTTTTCGTGGAGGGGTTTCAGCACTTTTTGGTGAAGTGGTGAAAGAAAATCGTACGGAAGTAAAAAAACTGTTGACAAATTACCGTTCACAAAAAGAGGTCATAGAATTTGTCAATAGTGTATTTTTACACAAAATAAAAAATTATACACCACAGCTTGTGCGAAAAGAGGCACAAGGCGGTTATGTTGAAGTAATTGTGAATGATGAACTTTTAGAAGAACTCTCGACACAGGTAAAACGACTTCTTTCTTTGGGTGCGGATGTAAATGACATTGCTATTTTATGTGCGACAAACAGTGATGGACAAGCAATAAAAAATGCCCTTGAAGAAGAAAATATAGAGGTTGTGACAGAAACAACGACCAAGCTCATAAATCAAAGAAGTGTCAAGGCTGTTTTAGAGTATTTGAAATATCTTTATTTTAGGGAAGATATTTATAAACATAACTTTTTTGCTTTGATTGAACAAGATGTCAGACCCATTAGATATGTAGATTTTAACGGTGTGAAACTTATTGATGTTGTCAAAAAATGTATAGAAGAATACAAGCTTTTTCATAATGATTTTCATTTGATTCGCTTTTTGAGTGCTGTTTCAAATTACGCAGATATTGAAGCACTTTTATTTGAGTATGAACGCTTAGATACTTCAGCTGCTGCATCAGACATTAGTGGTGTACGTGTTTTGACCGTACATAAATCTAAGGGTTTGGAGTATGAACATGTTATAGTCCTTGACAGACTCAAACGTGCACCTGCATCTCGTGATGCCATTATTTACAATTATGACGGCATTAAACTGCAAAATTTGTATCTTAGAACTAAAAACAGAGAACTCATTGACAATGACTATGCTTATGCACTTGTAAAAGAGAAAGAGCTGGTACGTGAAGACAACTTAAATGCCCTCTATGTCGCTTTTACTAGAGCCAGAGAAAATCTCATCATTATTGAAAAATCAAAAGATTCTACTTTTGAACTGCTTGATTTGAGAGTAGGGTCTTTTGGAGAACTCCGCTCTACATGTAAAAGTAAAACATCTGTTCAAGTAAAGAAAAAACTCGCTTATGAAAATTTGTATTATGGAACACAAAGCGACTTGCTTGCACTTGAAAGTGAAGGTGAAGAAGATATAAAAGCGATTAATTTCGGTATTGCATTGCATTATACGCTGGAAATGATGTATGAATTTACCACTAATGCCTTACAAGATGCAAAAAATATGATGCTCAATAAATATGGTTTTATGCTTGATGAAGTAGAAATTTTCGATATTGAACAACGGATTAAACATCTTGTAGATTCTAAAGAGTTTTTAAATTTGACGGACGGTGTCTGCTACAAAGAAAAAGCATTGCGATACAAAAATAATCTACGTTATTTAGACCTGCTTATTCAAACAACTGATGGATCTTATAATGTTGTTGATTATAAAAGTTCAATGAAATATAGCGAGCATCATCTCAAGCAGGTGCGATACTACGTCAGAGCAGTCAAAGAGATAACAGGCCAAGCAGTCTCAGGCTATATTTGTTATTTACTTGAAGATGATGTAAAGATTATAAAAATTTAACTTATAAGAGGGGTAAATGCTTTTGTACTGAGGTTTACCTTGTCTCCTAGTTGTAAGTTTTTTGCTTCCGCAGAACTTACTACGACTTCTACAAGTTGTTGCCCGATAGCTACAATGGCTACATAAATAACATCTATTTTTTTTATATCAAGAAGTTCCCCTTCAAAAGAAAACTTTTGGCTCCCTTGTGTTTTAAGCAGTACATCTTTTGGTGAGCCGTCGTTGATGACTTCGCCATTTTGTAAAACGATGACACGGTTTGCCAGACGATAAATTTCACTTGGATCATGGCTTACCATAATTGTAGTCGTATGGAACTCTTTATGAAGTGAAAGTAGCTCATTTTGTAGTTTTGTTCGCATAGTAGGGTCAAGTGCTGAGAGTGGTTCATCAAGCAGTAATATTTTTGGTTTTTTCATTAAAGCACGGCATATGCTTACTCGTTGTTTTTGTCCTCCGCTCAGTCTGTTTGGATAGCGGTTTTTTAAGCTGTCAAGTTCTGTTAACTCTAAAAGATGTTGTGCTAGTTTTTTATCATTATTTACAAAAAGCAGATTTTTCTCTACCGTCATATTTTCAAAAAGTGCATAATCTTGAAAAACAAAACCGATTTCTCTTTTTTGCACAGGTATTGTTTTTTTGTTGTTGAGCCAGAGTTTATTGTCAACTTGGATTGTTCCTTTGGCATCTTCGAGCCCTGCTAAAATTCGTAAGAGCGTTGTTTTCCCACTTCCACTTTTTCCACTCAGAGCTATAAACTCTCCTTCTTTGATGTGCAGGTTTACATCTAAATTCATGGTCCCGTTTGCACCATAAAGCTCTTTTTTAATGTGTATATCTATCATAAACCAAACCTTTTGTTTTGTCTGGCATTAAAAATATAAACACTTAAAAGAACCACAAATGATATGCCGACCATAATAGCACTGTATATGTGTGCAGAGGTATAATCCAGATTTTCCACCATTTCATAAATTGCGACTGATGCTACTTTTGTTTTTCCCGGTATACTGCCCCCTACCATTAAAACGACGCCAAATTCTCCGACTGTATGTGCAAAAGTGACAATAATTGCTGTGAGTATGGCAGGTTTCATATTTGGCAGGGCAACTTGAAATATCGTTTGCAACTTACTTTTTCCGGCAATGTAACTTGCCTCAAGCATATTTTTATGTATGCTCTCAAAACCATTTTGTAAAGGCTGCACCATAAAAGGCAGAGAGTAAAAACAGCTTGCAACAACAAGTCCACTAAAAGAAAAGACAAGTTTAATGCCAAAAGTGTCTTCAAAAAAAGCACCTATGGGGGAATTGTAAGAGAGGGCCCAGAGTATGTAAAAACCTAAAACAGAAGGCGGCAGGACTATAGGAAGTGCGGTTAGTGCTTCTAAAAAAGGCTTGGCACGAGACTTTGTTTGTGAAAGGTACCACGCCAAAGGCAAGGCTATACAAAAAAGTATAAAAGCAGTGAGTGCGGCAAGTTTAAACGAAATAATAAAAGGTTCAAAATTCATGATAAAACTCTTGCGATGGAAAGATCGCTTGATTTAATAAGTGCTGTGACTTCATCATCTATTTGTAACTGCATTCTTTTTTGAGAATCACTTGTAATAATAGACTCTAAAACAAACTCCCCAAATTGCAGTTTTAAGGCACAAAGAAGCACCCCTATCTCTAAAGATATAATCTTTACATGTAACTGATTTGAGTAGCTTAATGCTCCTTGTATCTTTTTGCCTATTGCTATGGCTGTAGGTTTACATGTAAGCATAACTTTGGTGTTTTTTTGTATGGTATCATTTAACTCCAGACTCATCATTTTAAGTTTTGTATCTTTACATGTAAGGCTGACAATATTTAAATTTTCTACACTTTGTATGTCGTTGATGTGGGCAATTATGGTGTTCACGGTACTAAGTATCCATATTTTTGAAAGATTTCTTTTGCCTGTGCTGAGAGTAAAAAATTATAAAAGGCTTTTGCTTGAGGTTTATTGACAGCTTGCTTGAGAATAACTACACCTTGATTTATGGCTTTATAGAGTTTTGGGTCTACATCTGTAAAATTTATGCCTTTTTTGTACTGCTGCATTTTTGGCGAAAAGAGGGCAGATTTAGTAATGAAACCTAAATCAGTTGCCGTAACGGAGTAGGCTACTGTTTGTGAAACAGATTCTGCATATACAAATTTGCTTTTTACCTCTTTATATAGTTTTGCATTTTTGAGTGCTGTAATGCTTGCTTTGCCGTAAGGTGCTGTGAGTGGATTGGCTATAGCAATTGTTTTTATATTTTTATTTTTTACAATATTTATGCCTTTGCTAAAGTCTCTTCTTTTTGTACTAAAAATAGCAAGAGAACCTTTTGCATATATCAAAGGTTTTGTAATAGCTAAAGCATTGGCATACAAAGCATTTGGATATTTCATATTTGCAGACATAAAAATATCATAAGGAGCACCGTTTTGTATTTGTGCGGTGAGTTTTCCACTGCTTGCTAAAGTTATTTGTACTTTTATATGTGGATTTTGTTTATGAAAAGCACTCACAAGAGCAGGCATTGCATAACTTACATTTGCCGCTACCGCCACATTTATGCTTTTTGCATAAAGAGAAAAACTAAACAGTAAGAGGAGTGTTATAACTTTTTTCATTTTCTTTCCTAAAAGAGATAATTAAATTCCAAACGACTGTCAAGTCCATCGGCATCAACTTTTTTTGTATCTTGATAGCCTAAACGAAGTCTCCATTGAAGATTGTCAAGCGGATTTTGTACAAAGCCTAAATAGTAATAATTTTCATCAAAATAGCCTTTGTTTTCATCTGCATCGGTATGTAAAATTGAGGCTTGAATAAATGTATTTTTATATATACCAGTTTTATTTGCATTTCTAACAACTTCTATGCGGTAAGATTTTGTATTTGCCTGCCAGTTGTAACGAGCCATAGAACGAGTATACCCACCTGTTGGAAATCCACGCCATGGAGTGATGAGGTCAGCTTCATCAAAAATCTTTGTATAGGCTAGATTTATTTTGTAGTTATTGATTTTACATACCACTCTTGCCGCTATCATTTGTGAATCAAGTGAGTTTGGATTTTTATAGCCTGCAAGCGAGCTTGCTGTTGCATTGTATGCTGCTCCCCCGATTTCTCCGGCTTTATCGTCAAACTGTTTTATATATCGTACACCCGGTGTAATGCTAAAGCCTGTAAAGTTGATTTTATAATTGAGTTCTCCCATAGTCTGGCTTAAAAGTTGGGGTACATAGTAAAAGGAAAAATCAGCTTTGAGATTTTTTATAGAAGTATTGTGTATATCTCCTGTTATCAGTGGAGCATCTGTCGAAACACCGGCTGCTTTTAAGGCAGTATATGTAAGACCTTTATGCATGGCAGAATCATCATTTTCACTCCACTCAGGAGCGAGTGAAGAACTGGAATTTGCATCACCGTACATTAAAATTGAGTGTGCCGTTGTATGGTCACGCAGTTTTTGTTTTGCTAAATAAGCCAGTTTTATTTTTGTTGCACTCAGTGAAGCATTTTCTAAAACGACACCGTCAAAGGTATTTGGCATCATCTTTGTATCGTTGCTTTTTGCATAAAAAGTCTCAACAAGCTGACGACCTACTGTAATTTTTGTATTTTTTATGCCTTTGTAGTCTATGTATGCCTGTCCAAGCATTGCCATATCTTTACTGCCAGTATTAACATAATCAAATCGGCTGAGTAAATCTTTTCCTTTATTTAAAGTGGTTACCGGATATTTTGAGTCATTAAAAAAAGCATGTAAGTAGTATAAACCTGCACCAAAAGAAAAAGCTTGAAATCTAGCACTTCTGTATATTGCTGAACCACCAAGCCCGCTTATAAGTGAATTTTTCTGTTTTGCCGTCTCTTTTTCCCAAGTATATAAAAAAGTATTTGAGCGAATACGTCCAAAAAACTGACCATTTGAAAACATTTGTGAAAAAGTGTCAGCACTTTTTTGTTTTTCATATACAAGCTGATTGTTTGTTTTAATGGCTGCTTTTGGAGTGTTTGCCAGAAGCATTGGTGTGCAGAGTAGAAAAGATAATATGATAAAAGAACATTTACGATACATTGTTTGACAATTCCTTGAAAGTTTATTGTTTCGTAGTATAATACTATATATCTGAAAATAGTGTTATGCAATTTTTTTGTTTTATTATTTATTCCTATCTAAAAGCTTATAAAATACTTAAATTAAGCTATTTGCAAGCTTATACAGCTATACTTTCATCAAATAAAATTACTTGAAGGGTTCGAGAATGAAATTTACAAAAATTGCAACTCCTGAACAAATCGATCAAAAATGGGTTTTGATTGATGCTGAGGGTAAAACTTTTGGTCGTATGATCACTGAAGTAGCTACTGTACTTCGTGGTAAGAACAAAGCATGTTTTACTCCTAATATCGACTGTGGTGACTATGTAGTTATCATTAATGCTTCTAAGGCAAAATTTAATGGTCTTGGAAAAGTGGCAAATAAAGAATATTTTTCACATTCAGGTTACTTCGGTAGCACAAAAAGTGTAAAAATGACTGAGCTTTTAGCAAAAAATCCAGAGAAACTATATAAATTAGCAACTCGTGGTATGCTTCCTAAAACTAAGCTTGGTGCTAAAATGCTTAAAAAATTAAAAATTTATGCAGGTGCTGAACATCCTCACACTGCACAAATTGCTAAATAAGGACTAATTATATGGCAACAAAAATATATGCAACAGGTCGTCGTAAAGCGTCTATAGCAAAAGTATGGTTAACTCCAGGAACTGGTAAAATTACTATTAATGGTCTTTCATTAGACGCATGGTTAGGTGGGCTTGAAGCAAAAAAACTTCGTGTTAAACAACCTTTAGTTCTTTCTAAACAAGATGGTTCAGTTGATATCGTTGCTACTACTTTAGGTGGTGGTTTTGGTGGTCAAGCTGATGCTCTTCGTCACGGTATTTCTCGTGCATTAGTTGCTTTTAACCCTGAAATTAAAGCAATTCTTAAACCTGAAGGTATGATGACTCGTGATTCACGTGTTGTTGAACGTAAAAAACCAGGTAAGCGTAAAGCTCGTCGTTCTCGTCAGTTTAGTAAACGTTAATCGTTTTACTATTTTTATCAATGCTTTTGCATTGGTAAAATTTTTTTATACTTCACTTTTTTTCTCCATCAAAATAAATTAATTCTATTTCTATATAATGTCTTCATATTATAAACCAAGAAGGTATTTGCTATGAAAAAGACCACACTCTCTATATCATTACTTGTTATTATCCTTATTGTACTCGCTCCATTGATTGGAAATTCTTTTATGCAAAAACTTATAAATGAAAATATTAAAAATTTAGCAGCTAACGGAATTGTACTGAAGAGTCAAAAAGAACAATCTAGTTACCTCAGTACCAAAAAACATTTTGAATTTATTTTGAAAAATTCTGATGCATTTGTAAATTATTTAAGAGCCTATTCAAAGACAAAAATCCCAGAATCAGTGAAAACACTTTTTCAAAGGGCAATTATCGGGGTTGATGTAGAGTATAGTAATATTCCTTTTTCAAAAGCAATCATCTTAGAAATATATCCTCGAACATTTTCAAAGAAACTGATGCAGCAAATGCAGGTGAAGAGTCCAGATATATATAAGCATCTTAAAACATTTTTAGATGCAAAAGGTATTTTATACCATATAGAATATAATTTACTGAGTGAAGATTTTAGCGGTTTCATACAAAATATAGATGATGCATATACTTTGCAAAAAAATAAAAAAATCTCTATGAAACTTCTTGATACCCATTTTCGAGGAAATGGCAATATAATAGCACCGAAAAGTCTAAAAATTACAGTAAATACAATAAAATTTAATATACAGGATGCTGCAAATAATTTTACTTTTAATATTGACGATCTTAAAAGTGCAAGTACTTTTACATCATATACTCATTATTCTAGTAAGAGCAAAATACATCATATTAATCTTTCGTTGCAAACTCCCAAAGAGAATGTAAACATAGATATAAATAATTTACATGTAAACTCTTTTTCAAAAAATAAAGATAAAAAAATAACATTAAGTTCAAAAACTTCCATAGAAGATTTTAAATTTCATTCTCAAAAAGTAAATTTTGATATAGAAAATCTTAACACCCATGTAAGTATGCAAGGCTTAGAAGCAAAAAGCTTTGAAACCTTTATAAAGTTGTTTGCAACATCAAATAAGGTGAATAATGCTTTGCTTCAAGTAGAGTTACGCTCAAGTCTGACGCATCTGCTCTCACATGGCTTTAAAATAGAAATTCCAGACATATCATGTTCTAAATTTACACTCAATAAAGTAAGAGATTTAGGCAGTGTGAAAATAAATGCAGATATACAGATCAAAGAAGATAAAGATTTAATAGAAAAACTAAAAATTTCTCCTATGCTACTGCTTTCTAATCTTTCGGCTAAGGCAGATATAAAACTTGCAAATGCAATGTATTTAAAAATAATAGAGAATTCTCCTATGGCACCAACGATTGCTTCGTATGCAAAAAAAGATGCAGACAGTGTCTATTTTCATATATTGTTTGATGATTCAAGATTAATGGTTAATGAAAAAGTTATAAAATAAATATGAAATTCTTTTTTATTATCAGCTTGCTTTGGAGCCTACATCTGTCTGCTTCAACGCTGCAACTAGCCACATCATCAAACCCAGCACGATTAAACCCTATACTTGCAACAGATTCCTCATCTGCTGAAATCACCGGATTTTTGTTTAACGGACTTGTTAAATATGATAAAGATGCAAAAAATATTGTGGGTGATTTAGCGAAGAAGTTTTATTTTAAAGACAATAAAACACTTATTTTCCAACTAAGAAAAAACGTTTTGTGGCATGATGGCAAAAAGTTCAGTGCAAAAGATGTGCTTTTTACCTATAACACAATTATGTCTGATAAAATAGCTTCTCCCTATAGTTCTGATTTTCGTTTTGTGAAAAGTGTAAAAATTATTAATAAATATAAAATTGAAGTTGATTATAAAAAACCCTATTTTAAGGCATTAGAGACGTGGATGATGGGTATACTGCCTGAGCATATTCTCAAAAATGAAAAAAATTTG
>JALUXS010000082.1 GCA_027013185.1 Sulfurimonas sp. | reverse complement strand
TCAGCATAATAGGAAGTGTCATGGCTTTGTAATGGATACGGTGCTATTGTCTGGAGCTCATGCAGTTCATTTTTTGCCTGTGGAATTGAATTGTCAAGTAAATCTTCTAAAAAATTTATAACACTCTTTTCATCTTTTGCCATTTTTGTAGCAAGAGAAAAATCTGCATAATTTTTAAATCCTAACAGTTTACTCATTTCATCTTTTAGTTGTAAAAGTTCATCAATTATTTTCGCATTTTCTGGTGCACGTGATACATAAGCACGGTAAAGTGCTTCTCTGATTTTTTTATTTTTACCATAAGTCATATAGGCTATGTAGGATGGCATCTGTAGAGTAAATTTATATTTTACAACACCGTCATCCATGAATTTTGCATTTTCTATCTCACTTTTTGGCAGTCCTTCTATATCCGCTGTGTCGGTAATGATGTATTCGTAAGCATTTGTTGCATCAAGTAGGTTTTGAGAAAAGTTATTTGAAAGTTCACTCTTTTTTATATTAATCTCTTGTAACCTTTCTTTTGTTTTTGCATCAAGATGGGCACCACTTAATTCAAAGTTTAATATATTTAATTCTAAAACTCTTTGTTGCTCATAATTAAGAGATTCTTTTTCTTTTTTTAAAATCTTTTTATAAGCATTATATATATCTATATTTTGAGACAATTGCGTGGAATATTCTGTAATGATTGGTAGCGAATCAGTATAGACTTTTTGTGTTTTCTCAGAATTATTTACTGCATTTAGATGAGATAGGGGAGTAAAAAAATGTTCTAAATACTCATCCATCATTTCTAAAGGTTTTACAAAATTTGCATAACTTTTATCCTCTTGTTTGAGTAGATTTTTTACCTGTTTATTGTTCTGTTCTAGTTTCTTTGTTAAATCTGTAATAAAATTATCTAAATCACATTCAAATTTTAAAAATTTTGACATATATTTTCCTTTAGTCTTCTGTATCTTTTTGCTGTTTTATGGCACCAAATTTGTTTATGAGAATAGTATCATATTTATTTGCATCTTTTATTAATTTATTTATTGCAATTTTACCTTCTTTGTTCGTTAATGAAGAATCTACGACAAGGTATGAAAGGTAAATACTATTTTCATCAATAGAAAATCGTAAATAAGATAACTCATTATTTTCATTGAGCAAAAAATTATACATCTGCTCTATATTTTTTTCTGGAATTGCGCATAATTTCGCATCTCCAATAATTATTCCATTTTCATAGTAGTTTATGTTTATTCGTGAAGAACCCTCATCAATTCTCCATGAAGATTGGCTTCTTCTGGCTAAGGTTACATTGATTTGTAAAGATGCAAGTATATCTTCTATAAGTTTTGTCGGTCCTATAGGCGTATAGCCTTTTCTTCTGAGCTTTGCTATTTTTAATGCTGCACCGCATTTGGGACAGTAATCATTTTTTATATCTTTTTCTTGGATAAGATTTTTGCAGGAGGGACATTTAATAATATTTTCTGCATGAAGTGCTTTAAAATGAAGAAGTGCATCCTTAAGATAATGAGCAGGCAGAGCAAAACCTAAATTATTGGCATTTTGTATAATGAAGGTATTAACTCCAGTTACTTCAGCCTTCTCATTTAAAAGTGGTCCTCCGCTATTCCCAGGGTTTATTGCAGCATCTATTTGTATATATTCTAAATCACCCATAAGTCGTGATGCACGAGAAACTATACCTTCTGTCGCTGTATAATTAAGACCATAAGGATGTCCTATCGCTATTGTAGTGTCCCCATTCTCTACAGTTTTTGCAGCTAGTATAAGTGGATTTTTTGGTTTTTTAAAAGTATATTGTATAAAAGCTAAATCATAATATGGATCATCATATATAACTTTTGCAATAGTTCTTGGAATGTGTTTTGCACTAATGACGACTTCTTTTAAACCCGAACATACATGAGAGTTAGTGATGATTAAATCATCTATAATGAAACCTGTTCCACTCCCGTAGGGTGTCATGACTTGTATAATATTTTCAATATAGCTTTGAAGTAAATATTGTGTATTCATATTTTATGCCTCATGAAAATTAAGATTTTTTAAGGCAGTAAAATAACTATTTGAAAAATCATTAAGTGAGCTAAAATCAAGTGTATCGCCAAATGGTTTAAGCAGTTTATATTGCTTATTATATTGTGCAACAGTTTCTTTAATTTGAGAGATGATATCATTTTTAAGAAATTTATCTTTTTGTGTTTCATACATACCAAAACATTCTAAAGCATTAAAAAAATCTGCATAAATTACAGTGATGTATATATGTAATAATTTCCTTGCTGCAGGGTTTAAACCGTAATTATATAAAGCATAAAGAGCTATATAACTGTAAATTGTCGGAATAATTTGAGGATGTCTATTGTTTTTATACCATCTTATTTTTGTGAGAGAATCTTCTATAAAAGTTACAAATTCCTCATAAGGACTTTTTTCAATTTGGCTAAATGTATATTGTGCTTCATAAAAGTTTGAACAAAACTCATCAAAACTAAGTTCTTTAAGCTCTGCAATGTATTTTGCAAGTTGGGCATTCTTTACTTCAGGAAGCATATCTACTTCTGCAAAGTAGTCTTGAAGTTGTTTCGTAAGTTGTTGGTATATTTTACATTTTGGAACTATAAGGTAATCAATCTGAAAAAAGAGATTCAGATATAAAAAAGATTGCATTCCAATGCTATCATCAGAGGGAAGAAGTGATATATTTTCTTCTAATTCATCTATCCACTTATGTAAAAATTTATATTTCACTTTTAGTTCTTCATCAGACACCTTTTTTAAATGTTTTGCATCTTCTAGCTCATATTGTTCAAATTCACTCAGCATATGCTCTTTATCAAAATCTGCATTTAGAGATAATTCTCTTAAAGGATAAAAGATTTTTTGTGGGGTCATCATGATATTGTCAAGATTGAGTTTTAGTTTTATTGAGTGTGTATCGCTACAATAGTTTATATAAGTAAAATGATAATTACGTTCAAGAATGTAGCGCTTTAAGGCAACATTTGTATGTTGTGTCGAAATCATAATAACTTCAGCATAGAGTTTGTCTTTTGTACAAAAACCGCTGATTCTTGCACTTCCTTGAAAAATAGTAAATTTTAAAATTTCTTTTTCTCTTGAAAGTATTATATTTTGATTAGATATGTCATTTGTATAGTTTATTAAAGAGTTGAAAAAATACTCATAAGCATCCAAAACTTTTTTTTCTACAAATGCTTCATACGCTTTATTAAAAAGAATCTCTTCATCTTTTACAATATCAGCATTAATACCTCTTCCAAAACTCTTAAGACAATGTGACGTAGGTCGAAAAAAATTAAGCCAATTCATGAATCTTCTTTTATTTGAATAAAAAATATATAAGTATAAAGTTTATAAAAGTCATTATACTAAAAGCACTCTTGTAAAAGAGTAAAGGGGATTTTTCAATTAAAGGTGCATCTTTTATAAAATATGGTTTTACTTTTTGTGGGTGCGTAAGTTCATAATTCATTTCAGAATAATGTTCATACCTTTGGTCCTTATCTAGTGCTATAGAACGCATTATAACACTATCAAGCCAATCAGGTATATTTGAGTTGTAAGTACTTGGTTTTTTAGCTTCTTTAAATATAGGATTTTGAAAAGGTTCTATCTCTCCATATGGATATTTTCCTGTTAAACTAAGGTATAGCGTAACACCTATTGCAAAAATTTCAGTTGTTTCACTGATACTTTCTCCTTGAAATCTTTGGGGTGCTAAAAAGCTTGGGGTTCCTGCTCTTGATTCATCTGAAAAAATTTCTGTAATGCTTCCAAAGTCAATAATTTTATACTCTGTCGTATCATCATCAATTTTGGCAATCATAATATTATTTGGCTTGATATCTCCGTGAACAAGGTCATATTTTAGTAAAAACTGGGACATATTCAGGAGGGTGGAGGCGAGCTCAACTGCATCATCTATTCCTACATGTAGATGTGATTTTAGGTAAGTATCTAAATCTTCTCCGGCAAAGAGTTGCATAACATAGTATCTACATGTACGATTTTTTGGAATGACAGCTTTTGGAAAAAAGCTTGCTTTGAGGCGTTTTGCATTCCATGCCTCTTTTACAAAGAGGTCAAGAATAGTTTTATCCTCTTTTGCTTCTATTGGAGCAAATTTTATAACATATTGTTTTGTTTTTTTACTGACTAACCAGGTTCTCTCATTTTGAATGAGAGGTTTTTCAAGTTTATAACCATCGATAATTTGACCGATTTTAAGTGAATTAGGAATTTCTAATTTTTGCTGTTTGAGTATTTCTACCTCATTGGCTTGGAGTATTTCTAAAACAGTTGCAGTGGTATCATCTGGGAGGTGGTCATTTGTAAGTCGGCTTGCTTGTTTGACAAGAGAAATAGCCCCTTTTGAAATATTGTTTTTGATTTCATTGTCAGAGAGTATATTAAACAAACCATCGCTACAAAGAAGAATTTTATCACTTTTTTGAACAATATTTTCAAAATAATAAGGCTCTACATCTTCAGAGATTCCAATAGCTTGAGTAAGGACATTTTCATATCCTTCTTCTTGCATTGCATGGTCGGACGAAAGCTGTGTTAACGAATTATCCCTGAGCAAATAGACTCTGCTGTCTCCAACATTGGCACCATATACACGATTGCCTTCAATAACTACAATAGCCAATGTGGTTACAAGTTCACTCCGTTCATAATTTATTTGAGACTCTTTATAAAGTATAGAATTAATGGAGTTTATAAAAGTTTTTATTGATTTTTCAATGGACCATGTTTTTGGACGAATTTTAAAGTTATTGATAAGGTAAGAACTTACCCTTTTTGCAGCTTGGGCTCCTTCTTCGGCACTGCCTACACCGTCACATACTATAGCAACACTTAAGTTGCCAATAGTTTTAATATCATAAAAATCATCACCTGTAAGTTCTTTGCGTTTTGCAAGTGTAAAACCAGATGTTTTAATATTACTTTTATGCATTATTTGCCCTTTTTATAGGTTTGAATCTCTTTTAAACTAAACTAATATATGAATTAAGTTCAGAAAATACAACAGCTCGTTTACTTTCGTCATTATCGAGCATTTTTGTGAGCATATTTGCAATATTTTCATCAAGTTCAGGCAATATTTTTTTTATATTTGTAAATTTTTCTCTTGGATTTTCATTTGTAAACCTATTATAGGCAGAGTATGCTTCTTGTTTAAAAAGAGAAAAATAAATTTTACGACCTAATTCAAAGACTTCAAACTCTTCATTCTTACCTGTTTTTGTTAGCTTATTAATATCTAAAGTAATATCAATTTCTTTTGCCCGTAAATATGCCTGAAGTTGCATATAAAAACCAATATAGGCATGAGAATACTGTGATAAAACCCTATCATGAAATTTTTCAAATGATTCATTTTTAAGACGCAGTTTTTTATATTCTAGCATAAGTGTCTCAACAAAAAATCTTGAAAATCTTAATGGGGCTGCTTTTATAACAGTGTAGCCGTTTTTTCCTTCGCTGATAATTTTTCCACCAATGGTAATATGTACACCGTCTTCTGTTTGTCCATTTACTTTTGCTTTACACCCTTCAAAACCTATATCACCTATTTCATGTGTTCCACAACCTTTGACACAGGCTGACCAGTACATTCGCACTCTGCCGGATTCCAAAGGAACTACTGTGTTTAAATACTCTGCCATTTCAATGGCATCTTCTTTATTTTCGATAACGCCGAAGGCACAATGTTTTGTCCCAGCACAAGCGATAAGGTTGTTTAGATAAGGTGTATTTATATTCTTGTATCGTGTGAAAAAGGTATCTTGCAAAAGTGAAGCTGTCTCTTTTACTCCCAAAATATAAAGATTTTGTTCAACACTAAATCTTATTTCACCATTACCATGTGTTTCACTTAACTCAGCTACTTTTAGAAGTTCGCTTCCTGAAAAAATGCCTGAAGGTACTACAATGTGTACGCCAAATGAGGCATCACGTAGTTGTACTTTTCCATGTGCAGTATCTACCGGATTCATCTCTGTCATCGTCTCTCCGGCTGTTGCAAAATCAATGCCGGCTACTTCACGAATGGCAGAGGCAATTTCATCCATACCAACAGCATCAACGAGAAAATGTAATCTGTTTTTATTTCTATTATCTCTAAAACCGTATTTTTTAAAGATTTCAATAATCGCACCATATGCTTTTAAAACCTCTTCTCCGTTTGCTAAAAATATATCAGCATTTTTTGCAATAATGCCGACTTTTCCACCAAGAAACATATTATAGCCATAAACACCGTCTTTTTGCGCGAGCACAAAAGAACAGTCATGTCCAAAAATGTTGCATCTGTTTGTGAGTGAGCCTGTAATGGCTGTGTTGAATTTTCTTGGAAGTGCAGAAATCCATTCAGGGTTTTTTAAAAATTTTTCTTCTATTTTTTTTAGTAAAGAGTATGATGGTAATATATTGTCAAAACCGGCTTTATCAAGAGGGTCTGTTACAATATTTCTAAAATTATCAACACCTGTTTGGTAGGACGTAAGCCCGACTTCCTCAAGCCCTTTTAAGATAGAGGGCATATCTTCGATATTTAAATATCGAAGCTCAATTTGCGCTCTTGTTGTAATGTCAATGTAGTCTTGACCAAATTTTTTGGCAATTTCTCCGATTTTTCTTGCTTGAGTAGCATTGAGATGACCACCCGCAACTCTGACTCGCATCATAAATTGTTTGGGCGTTTGTCCATCTTTATCGAAAATACCAAAACATTTCAAAAAGTATTTTTTATCTTCATCAGCAATAGCATCATAGCCTTCTTTTGCATATTGTTCTATCTGTGCAAAAGCTTGCATAGGGTCCTTAAGAACTTTTACTTTTTCAATCTTATTAATCTTTTTATTTCTAGCTTCATATGCTTTTTCTAATACTTCTAATTGCAAACTATTCTCCATCATCTAATTAAATTCTTCCGCCTGCGGCAACGCCCCAAGTAGTTCTCCAACGTGTTTTTACCAAAGATATACCCATAATGGCAACAAGAACAACAGCAGCAAATATCATAAATCCTGCTGAGTATCCGTCAAATGCCCCTTTACTCCAACCAAGTGTTTTAATAAGTGCAGTACCGCCGAGTCCGCCTGCAGCACCAATGATACCTGTCATAATACCAATATCTTTACCAAATCTCTGAGGAACAAGCTGGAATACTGCACCATTTGCCATACCAAGATTTGCCATAATCAAAAATAGTACCGTAATCGCAACCCAGAAAGGTAAAATAATGACTGCATTTAAAACTGCTAAAAGTATTACGACTCCAAAGAAAATATAGAGTGATTTGACACCGCCCATTTTATCGGCAATTGCTCCTCCGACTGGTCTTAATACCGCACCGGCAAAAATAGTAAGTGCTCCAAAATAACCGGCAATTACTTTTACGTTAGGTTCATTAAAAACATGCATACCAAAGCTACTCATGTCAGCTTGATAAGTATTCATAAGATATACCTTCATATAGCCTGCAAATCCAACAAATCCACCAAAACTTACAGCATAAAAAAGGTTAAACCACCATGTGTCTTTATCTTTTAAAAGTTTACCATAATCTTTTAATTTTTTTGGACGGGGTGTATAGACCTCTTTTGGTGCATCTTTTGCTAAAAAAAGGTAGGTAATAAAAATCAATGTTGATAAAAGGCCACCCACTAAGAATACTGCCTGCCATCCCCAAATTTCTGCAATTTTTGGAGCAAACATAAAATCAATGACAACACCAATATTACCAGCTCCAGCAATACCCAAAACGATACCTTGAAGTTTTGGAGGATACCATTGTCCTGCCTGTGGCAATGCAACTGCAAAAGACGCCCCGGCAAAACCTAAACCTGTGGCAACAACTAAAAGCTCATTATATGTGATACTTTCAGCTCTGAAAAATGCATAAAACAAAACAGAGATGACAACTGCCTGTGCCATTAATGCTGTTTTCTTAGGACCGAACTTATCAACTCCAAACCCGAGTAAAATACGAAGTAAAGCGCCTGACAATATGGGAATAGAAAGGAGTGTTGCTTTTTGTGATGCACTTATAATAAACCCATGTACTGCTAATGATTCACTAATTTCTGTTGCTAATGGTCCGAGCATTGTCCAAACCATAAAACTAAAATCAAAATATAAAAAAGCTGCAAAAAGTGTTTTTGCATCTCCTTGACCTTTGAGGGCTTTAAAACTTGCCATAGTGTAATCTCCAATTAAATTTATGGTGTAATTATAGTTGAAAAATTAGGAAATATATAAAAATTTATGATTAAAATATAATCAGCTATATAAAATTGAAAGATGAAAAAATGTACAGATGAAATTAAATTATTGACTTTATAGATGTTTTGATTAAAAAGTAAACACAAAATGATAAATTTTTTATTTAAATAGAATATAATTTCATCATTAATATATGGAGAATGGTTCTATGCAGACACCCTTAGAAAATTTTATAGATTATAAAGCAGATACAGGTATGCAATGCGGTAACTATTCAATAGATGTTCCGCCTCTTAAAGAGGGAGAACAATATCGTTTTCACTTTGATGCTGTTGCTTGTGTTGGGTGCCGCTGTTGTGAAGTTGCCTGTAATGAACAAAATAATAATCCTGCTGATATAAAATGGCGTCGTGTGGGTGAAATGGAAGGTGGAGATTTTCCTGCCTTTACCCAGATGCTCAACTCTATGAGTTGCAATCATTGTATAGATCCTGAATGTCTTATAGGTTGTCCTACCGAGTCTTATATAAAGATAGCAGAGACCGGGATTGTTGTCCATGATGATGATACTTGCATAGGATGTCAATACTGTACCTGGAACTGCCCGTATGGTGTTCCTGTTTTTCATGAAGAGAGAAAAATTGTTACAAAATGTCATATGTGTCATGAAAGACTAGATGTTGGAGAATCACCAGCCTGCGTACAGGCTTGTCCTGCTGGAGCAATTGAAATAGAAGTGGTAAATGTTGAAGAGTGGTTAAATAAAGATATAGATGAACAAGCAAATATGCCATTTCTTCCTGATGCAAGAATCACAAATTCAACAACTCGTTATACACTACCAGATAATCTACCCGAAGATATGAAAGAGATGGATGAACATATTTTAAAACCTGCACATAAAGAACTGCCACTTGTGTTTATGACAGTACTGACGCAAATCTCACTTGGAGGATTTTTCGCACTCTTTTTAGGTGACTTTATGAGTCTATTCGGATTTGAGAGTACGAACTGGATTATGGCACTACTTGTTATGCTGCCTGCAGCCTTAGGACTTCCACTCTCTGCTTTGCATCTTGGTCGTCCATTTCTAGCCATGACTGCTATGAAAAATATCAAAACTTCATGGCTTTCACGTGAAGCGTTGGCTTTGGGTGTATTCACGGGGCTTATGACTGCTGTTGTGGCTGCCTATTTTTTCAATATATCTATGGTATTACGTTTAATTCTTGAGGTAGTGACATTAGTAATAGGAATATATGGAATTTATGCACAAAGTATGATTTACCGTATTCGTGCACGTCCTTCATGGAATAGAATTACGACAAACTTTAAATTTTTCGGTGTGGCTTATATCGGGGTATTTTTAGTTGCGTTTATAAGTAGTGCTTCAAGTGTACATGAAGCGATTATTCCGTTGACGACATTAGGAATGCTCGGTGCATTGGCACAACTCTTTTTCTCATATGAAGATTTAAGAACACTTGATGCCAAAGAAAATGAGTACCAGCTTCA
>JALUXS010000081.1 GCA_027013185.1 Sulfurimonas sp. | reverse complement strand
AATTTTTCTCCCTTTTCTAATTAAGTGATATTAAACTCAAAGTTTTATAAAATTTTCCTAGCGTGTTGTACATGAAATAATTGTAGGGAGTGCAGCAATATCTGCTTTGATTGTCTTTAAAAGACAATCAATAGTCTTATCTTTATGTAAAGAATAAATTATCCATTTACCGCTTTGAGTTGTTTGTACGATTTGGCACTCTCTCATCTGCTTGAGATGTCTTGAGACTAAAGGCTGAGAAAGCCCAAGCGTATCACATATTTCACATACACATAATTCTTTTTCTCTATGCATCAGACCAATTATTTTTATTCTGTTCGCATCTGAAAATATTTTTGCCAACATAACTAATTTTTCCATCTAACCTCTTTTAAAGTTTTATTATATAACAATTCTGTTATATGAATTATATCATAAAAGGATTATATAATGAAAAAGTTATTATTTATGTTGGTTTTTGCTCTGGCTTCACTTCAAGCATCGACAGGAACAGAGATTTACATACAAAAATGTTCTGTATGTCATGCTATGCAAGGTATGATGAATCAAAAAGAGAAGCAGTCCATGATGCTTAAAATGAAATCAGCAACACCAGAAGAAAAAATGGCAATGCGAAAAACAATGATGGAAAAAATGAAAAAGAGCGACATGAAAGCACCGCCAATGCCTATGGTCTCGATGCGTTTGAAGAAAATGACAAATTCTAAAGAAGAGTTTGTGGCTTTTGTAAAAGATTATATACAAAACCCCTCAAAAAAGAAGGGCTTTTGTATGCCGATGGCATATAAGCGTTTTGGTACAATGCCTCCTATAGGTAAAACTATGAGTGCTCAAGAACGTGAAATAGTTGCAAACTGGTTATATAATAATTTTCACTCATCATGGAAAAATTCTATGAGTGGGAAAATGTGTGATATGAAGAATAAGCAGATGAAGTGCGGCAGCGGTAAATGTGGTGGTGCAATGAAAAAAAGCAGTTCAAAATGTGGTGCTGTAAAAATAGAGACACATTAGGTTTATGATGGAATATATTACACTTTTTTTCTCGGCACTTTTTGATTTAAGCAATGCAATGGCACCTTACATCCTTTTTGGACTTATTTTTGCAGGTTTTTTGCATGAACTTGTTCCTGATAGTATAGTAAAAAATCATTTAGGGAAAGATTCCATCGTATCTGTTATTAAGTCAACTATATTTGGAATTCCTCTGCCTGTTTGTTCATGTGGTGTTATTCCCTTGGCTGCCGGAATTAAAAAGAGTGGAGCAAGTAATGGTTCGACACTCTCCTTTCTTATTTCAACACCCATTACAGGCGTAGATTCGATTTTAGCAACGTATGGAATGTTTGGTTGGGCTTTTACGATTTACCGTGTAGTTACCTCTATGATTATCTCTATCATAGCAGGAATTATGACAAATATTTATGCAAAAGAAGAAGTAGTAGAGGAAAAACCAAAAGCTGCGTTTTCTGTGACAGCTCCAAAAGAAGAAGAGAGTTGTAGTGAAGGAAGTTGTTGTAGTGGCAAATGTGAAGAGAATAAAGGCAATTTTTTAACAAAAGCATTTTCATATTCTTTTGGAACATTATTAAAAGATATTGCTTCTCCTTTGTTGGTAGGTTTGCTTCTTGGTGCATTGATTACCGTAGCCGTACCAGATAATTTAAGTGAAATTTTAGTGAAGTATAACTGGCTCTCTTACATTATTGTTATTGCTATTGCAGTA
>JALUXS010000080.1 GCA_027013185.1 Sulfurimonas sp. | reverse complement strand
GACCATTATCTGAAACTATACAAGTTCCTCTTTTTGTTAGTGTTACGCTTATAGTATTACAATATCCTGCCATTGCTTCATCAATAGAGTTGTCAATAACTTCATAAACTAAATGGTGAAGACCACGATGCCCGGTATCACCGATATACATACCAGGACGTTTACGAACAGCTTCTAAACCTTTAAGAACTTTAATATTACTAGCACCATACTCTTGTTGCATTTAACACTCCATTGCCATTTTGGCATAATTACAGTTATTTTATCTAAAATAATCTTATGATAAGTTTTATATCTTTATATCACAATAGGCATTACAACTGTAATAAAATTGTTATCCTTAAGAACAAAAGGAAGATTTCCTTCATTAAGTCCTATATTAAATTCTGATGAATGTATAGAATTTAAAAAATCAAGTAAATATTTTGAATTAATTGCTATACAAAATGCTTCATCAAAACCTGTGTTATATGATATTTCTGTTTTTGCTTCAATATTATCATCACTTAAACTTTCAAAACTAATAATATCATGTAAAAAAGTTATTTTTACATCTGTTGATATTGTAGTTATTTGTTTTATAGAATCTATCATAATCGCTTTTGGTAAAATTAAATTATGTGCAGTATCTTTAGGAATAATTCTTGAATATTCAGGAAATTTTCCGTTTATTAATTTTGTAAAAAATGTATATTGTTCTGAATGTATAATAAGATTTGTTTCATCATAATAAAGTTCTATATTTTCAAAAAAGAGTTTTTGTATTTCAATTATTGCTTTTTTTGGAATAATTATAGAGAGTTCATTTTCACTTTCATTATTCAATGTAACTACAGCTAATCTTCTTGTATCTGTAGCAGCAAAATTAATTGAATTTTTTTGTATATCAATCAAAGCACCATTAAGTTCAAATTTTGGATTATTTGTATCTATTGCTGGTGTTATCTTTTTTAAAGATTCTATAAGGGTATGAGATTCAATGGAAATTCTTGGTTTTCCTTCATATGATGGAAACTCAGGAAATTCATTATGTGAAAATGTAGGTAATTTAAAATTTGAATGTGCTTGAGATATTAATAAATTATCTTTTTTCACTTCTAAATTTATTTCACCATCTTTTAGTATTCTAACAATATCTAAAAATTTTTTACCATTGGCAGTAATACTTCCTTCTCTTTGTATACTTAAATTGTCAGTACTTACTAAAAAACCAATTTCATAATCAGTAGCTTTGAGTGTTAACTTTGAATTTTCTACGTTCATGTAGATATGAGAAGTAATTTGTGATGTATCTTTCTTTTCTAAAAAAGGTCCAGCATGAATGAGGATGTTTTCCAGTATAGATTTTGATATGGTAATTTTCATTTTTTAAATCCCTATATATTTATATAATTTTAGTAAGTAGTAGTAGTATGAAGTGAATATGTGAAAATTCTCTTTAAATGCCTACAAGCCTTACTTTTAAGATGTGAAGAGTCTTATAGAGTTCTTTCACATCTATTCACTTTCACAATTATATCTTTTTTTTTCATCCTTTTAAAATAAAATTATGAGGAGGATGTTATTTTGTTTGTAAGTTCATCAATTTTTACTTTAAAATCTTCATCATCTTTTATAAGAGTATTGATTTTTTTAATTGTATGACTAATTGCTGTATGGTCTTTCATACCAAAATATTGAGCAAGCTGTGGCATAGTGTTTTGTGTAAGTTCACGACAAATATATATGGATATTCTTCGTGCATATACAATGTTTTTACTTCTACCTTTTGAGCGAATTTCACTTGGTTTTATATTTAAATCTTTTGCCACAACTTCAGTAATAGTTTCCATAGTAAGATTTGCTCTATTTTCATTCATTTGGTCTTTAAGAACATTTTTTGTAAATTCTAAATCAATATCTATATGCATAAGTTGTGAATAGGCATGTAATTTTGAAAGAATGCCTTCTATTTCTCTTACATTACTGTCAATTACGGTTGCTATGTAGTTGATTATATCTTTTGAGAGTTTTACTTTGTTAATTTCGCATTTTTTATTGATAATAGCAATTTTTGTCTCAAGTTCAGGTGGTTGAATATCGGCAACTAAACCCCATTCAAATCTACTTTGCAGACGTGCTTCAAGACCACCTATTTTTTTAGGATGTTTATCGGCTGTAAGAATTATTTGTTTTCCTGCACCTTTTAGAGCTTCAAAAGTATGAAAAAATTCTTCTTGAATTCCCTCTTTATTACTTAAAAATTGAATATCATCTATAAGAAGTACATCACATTTTCGATATTTTTCTTGAAAACGCTCCATTGTTTTATTTCTTACATGTCGAATAAAATCATTTAAAAACTGTTCAACTGTTGTATATATAACAACTTTGCCTTCATTTTGAAAAACATTACCGGCTGCTTGCATAAGGTGTGTTTTTCCAAGACCGACACCACCATAAATAAAGAGAGGATTATAAACTTTTCCTGCATTTTCACTTACACTCTTTACAGCCGCATACGCAAATTGATTGGATCCGCCAACCATAAAGTTATCAAAGGAATGTGAAGGGTTTAAAAGTGAACTATTTTGCTTAATTTCTACAGTTTTTTTTGTTTTTCGTTTTTCTACTGTATTTTTGAGTGTTATTTCAACATTTACTTTTGAACCATTTTTAATTTCAAAAAGATGGGCAATCTTTTCTCTGTATTTGTTTTTAATCCAGTTAACTACTAAAGCATTAGGTGCATAAAATATAGCTGTATCACTTGTGGATTTTTTTATATCATACGTAAGATGTCTAATATATCGTGTATATTCTAATTCACTAATCTCATTTTTGAGTGCCTGTAATACTTCTTGACCTATATTCACATAAAACCTTATTTAATTATTTAAATGTGAATAATACTTACTTTTTCCATAAAATAGGGTTAAATAGATGTGAATAACTAAAAATTTACAATGTGAATAATAGAGTTTTGTAAGAAGTCTAATGCTACAATACGCTTATGACAATACTTGGAATAGATCCCGGAACTAGAAATATGGGATATGCTTTAATTTCACTGCAAAATGGAAAAATTTCATTGATAGAAGCTGGACTTATTAAAATGAAAGCAGAAAACCTACAGTTTCAGATACCCCAAATGGTAGAAGGTCTTGGAAGAATTTTTCAAAACCATACAATAGATGAAGTGGCGATGGAAGATATTTTTTATGCACATAACCCTGCTACAACCATAAAACTTGCACAGTTTCGCGGAGCGATAATGTTAAAACTCTTGCAAGAATTTGGGCAGTTTCATGAGTATACGGCACTGCAGGTAAAAAAAGCACTTACAGGTAAAGGAAAAGCACAAAAAGAACAAGTTGCATTTATGGTAAAACGTTTATTAAATATTAAAAAAGAGATAAAACCCCTTGATATATCAGACGCTATGGCCGTAGCCATAACACATTCTCAAAGAGTTAAATTAAGAAAATAGATTTTACTCACCATATTTTGAAGCAAGAGAAGTAAGTGCATTTACATCAAGGGCTCCACTGACTCTTTCTACTTCACGACCATTTTTAAAAACAATAATAGTCGGAATACTTCGAATAGAAAAACGTGCACCTAAATTTTGCTCATTTTCTGTATTTACTTTTGTAAAGAGTGCTTTGAGTGGAAATTTTGTTGCAGCACGTTCAAAATTTGGTGCCATCATTTTACAAGGACCGCACCACGGTGCCCAAAAATCTACTATGACAGGAATATCACTATTAACCACTACTTCATCAAAAGTACTATTTGTAAGTTCCAAGGGCTTCGTATCTAAAAGTGATTGTTTGCACTTACCGCAGTTAGCTTTTTTGTAACTCTCTTTTTTTGGTACATTGTTTACGCTCAAACAGTGTGGACATACAATTTTCATGGCATCTTCCTTTTTTAATGGTATTTTACACTTTATAAGGTAATTGTATTGCTACTTTTGTTCCATTTGTATTAGATGTTAAAGATATTTTACCATGGAGATGTTCTTCTAATATTGTTTTACACATATAAAGTCCTAATCCTGTGCCATTTTTGCTTTTCGTTGAAAAATATGGATCAAATACTTTGTTAATATTTTCTTTTGCAATACCACCCGCATTATCGTCTATTTCAAGTAAGATATATTTCTTTTCTTTTTGGACAAATACAGAAATTTTTTTATTTTTTTTGTTTGATTCCTTAAATGCGTCAATAGAATTTTTTAAAATATTGATAATACTTTGGAGAAGTTCATTTTTATAGGTATAAATATCTATATCTTTTTCTATTTGCACATCATATTCTATATTGAGCTGTTTGAGTTCATTTTTTAAAAAAAACAGAGATTGTCCAAAAAGATTTGAAATATTAACATTTGTTGCTACTTTATTTGGTTTAAAATAGTCACGAAAATCATCGATAGTATGAGATAAAAACTTTACAGTATCTTCAATTTTATTAATAGAATTATCTATAATTTCTTCATCTAATAATTGTAATTCTTTTTTTATTTTTATATTGGCAATTAAGGTATTAATTAAAGAGAGTGGTTGTCGCCATTGATGGGCTATCATACTAATCATTTCGCCCATAGCAGCACTTCTCGAACTAGCCAAAAGTTGTTTATACTGTAACCTATTTTTTTCTTTTTCTTTTTTTAAGAGTGCATTTGTGTTTGCCATTATTGTTTGGTCTGTGAGTATAACAGCCACAAACTGTTTTTTATTTGCAAGAGGAATTATGCTAACATCTTGTTGCATATACTCAAAAAGAGAATTTTCAATTTGATTTATTTTTATAGGAATGAGGTAATGAGAAACGCTTGCGGTATAATAAGTTGGTGTTTGCATTGTAAGGGCAGTTTCTATTTTACGTATGAGTGTTCTTTTATTAGGGAGAGGAAATAATTCATCTAATTTTTTTCCTATAACATCATTTTCTTTGAGTTTTGTGTGCAGTTGCATCCATTTGTTGAAAGAGTATATTTGCAGCTTGTTATCGAGTATAAGAATACCATTATTGATAACAGATAAAATATTTTTATCTAAATCAATTCTTCTAAAATTATGTTTAGTTTTGTTTTGAGCCATTGTATTGATTCATCTTTTGTTAGGATAAAAATTTTTCCATTTATTTTTTGGTCTTTAAAATTTAAGTCGGTATCTATGACAATAACTTTTGAATATATTTGAAAGCTTGCAACATCATTTATTTTATTTAAAGGTACTTTTGAAATATTTGGCAGAGAAAAACCTACCTCTGTTTGCATCTCTTGTGCAAGTCTACTTGTAAGTGAAGATGTTAGAACATTGGTTAGTTCTAAAATAGCATCATCTAAATCACTTCTGTTTTCAAGTTCAAGATGCAATGCTAGATTTTTTGCACTCTCTTCATTAATGAAAAAAGCACTTTCTCCATCAAACTCACCGTGAAAAGCTTGGGAAGCAAAAAAATAGCTTGTACTTTTGAGTTCTTGAAAAGTTTTTAAAAGTGTAGCTACTTGCATAACTTGGATATTTGGAATGCTTAAAGATGCAAAAGCATCAAGCATTTGGGCTATTACAGCCGTAGCACTTCCATATGCTATATTCATTAACTCTTGGAGTACATCTTTTTCATCTTCGCTCAAAATATCTGTAGACATTTTTATAAAGATTCCAATATTTCTTTTAGTTTTTGTTCATTAATAGGTTTATTTACATGTAAGCTTGCACCTAATGCTAAAACTCTCTCTTTTGCTTGTTCTTGCACATCAGCGGAAACAACTACTACTTTTACATCTGGTTTTATTTTAAAAAACTTTGGCAAAGCAGTATATCCATCCATTTCTGGCATTGTTAAATCCAAAAATACAATGTCTGGTCGTTCTTTGAGCATTACCTGTATTGCTTCAAGACCATTAGTTGCCTGAAAAATATTTTCTTCCTTTGTAAGTGTTAAGAGTGATTTTACAAGTACGCGTCTTGCAAGTCTTGAATCATCTGTGACTAGGTATTTCATTATTTTTTCCTAAAAGATTCTATACTCTCTGCCATTCCAAAATCAGGATTTTGTTTTGGCTCCAATACAATTTGTGCAAGTGTATTATCATCATGATTAAGTATTATCGGTGCCAAAAAGTTAATAGTCGATTTTTCAAGTGGTTTTTGTATAAGTAAAATATTATAAACACTAATTTTTGAATCAGCATTTATATTGAGCAGTTCTTTTGTCTTTGATGGAATATCAAAAGAGTATTCACGCAGTAAATAAGGGTTGACCAAAGTAAAAGATATACCATCATTATGTACATCTGACATCGTGTAAAATAACTCATCTATTTCGTTGATATCTACTTGTTTTGTATTTACAAAACCAAGTATCTCTCCCTTAACCTCATAATGCATTGCTATCCTTTAAAATTGTCCCTCTTGATATTTTAAATCTTTGGAAATTATATAAAATGTAGAGTTTTTAACAGTTGATATATTATAGCATGCTCCTATACCAAATGCAAATTCTTTTTCTACATGTAAAATATTTGCACCTTCACTCATATCTACATATGCTAGTTTATTTTGCTCAATAAGTCTCGCATCTGTAACATTTATAAAATCAAGTTCTAGTGTTATCCAGTCAAAAGCACGAGCCTTATCTTGCACTGCAACTCTCAGTTTTACATGTGTTGGTGAGACAATTTCTAAAGAGCGTAATTCGGCGTCTTTAAAATTGTCGAAGCGTTGAAGGTCTATTGGCAACCTACACACTCCATACTTCTGTCTTCTACATCATTTGCCATCTCCGGTGATTGAGAACGCAAGTAATAGGTAGATTTAAGTCCGAGTTTCCATGCAAGCATATAAATTTCATTGAGGTATCTTCCACTTGCTTTATCAAGTGTTATAAATATGTTAAGTGACTGCCCCTGATCTATCCATTTTTGTCTAATGGCAGCTGCTTTAATAAGTACTGTTTGATTTAAATCATAGGCCGGTGTATAGTAGCTCCATGTATCAGGTGAAAGGTTTGGCACAACTACGGGAATAAGCCCGCTGAGATTTTCTTCTGACCATTTACGCTTAAATACAGGTTCAATTGCTTGTGTCGTACCTGTTAAAATTGATATAGAAGATGTAGGTGCAACGGCCATCAGATAACCATTACGCATTCCCTGTTTTTTCACTTTTGTACGTAACTCATCCCATTCATAAGTGGAGGCAAAGAGTCCACCGCGGTCAACAAGATTGATAACTTCTGCATTTGCGTGATCTTGAGGAAATATGCCTCTGCTCCATTTAGAACCTTCAAATTCCGGATAACTTCCTTTTTCAACTGCCAAATTAGAAGAGGCCTTAATGGTGTTATAACAAACAGATTCCATTATTTCATCTATTTTGTCAAAGTGTTCTTGGCTTCCCCACATTATGCCGGCTTCTGCTAACATTTGTGCTTCACCCATAACACCTAAACCGATAGAACGGCTTCGCATATTTGTGCGTTTTACTTTTTCAACAGGGTAAAAGTTTAGGTCGATAACGTTATCCAAACATCTTACAGCAGTCGGTACAATTGCATCTATATCTTCTTTTGTATTGATGCGTGAAAGGTTAATGGAAGCAAGATTACAAACAGCAGTAGCTCCATCAATTTTTTCTTTTTCAACAACAAAAATTGGTAATCCACCAAGTGAATCAAGGGCAGTTACTTTTTTGGCTGGTTTTGTTATACCGCTGTCAACTGTTATCATCTCTTCTTCTTCATAACTCACACTCTCACCATTTTCAAATATGAATTTGATTTTATAATGGTTTGGCTGTGTGTTTTGAAAAATTTCTGTACAAAGATTTGAACTACGAATGATTCCGTAATGATCATTTGGATTTGCACGGTTAGCATTGTCTTTAAAACAAAGAAAAGGTGAACCTGTTTCAAAGTAAGAGGTTAGAATTTTTTTCCATAAATCTTTGGCTTTTACTTTTTCTTTTATGAGTGATTCATCTTGTTCTAATTCTAAATAACGTTTGTTAAATTCCTCACCATACATGTTAGTCAGTTCTCTTGTATCAAATGGGTCAAAAAGTGTCCAAATAGCATCTTCTTGTACTCTTTGCATAAACATATCATTAAGCCATAATGCAGGAAATAAATCATGTGCACGACGACGCTCTTCACCAGAGTTTTTCTTTAAATCTAAAAAGTCATTTATATCTATATGCCATGGCTCTAAATAAACAGCAATAGCCCCTTTTCTGGTACCAAGCTGATCAACAGCAATAGCAATATCATTTGTTATTTTTAAGAAAGGAATAGTTCCTCCGGCTGCATTTTTATGCCCATCAATAAATGAGCCCATTGAGCGAACCTGTGTCCAGTCCCAGCCAATACCGCCGCCAAATTTAGATAGCATTGCCATCTCTTTGTAAGCATCAAAAATCCCTTCGATATTGTCAGGGGTTGAACCAATGTAGCAAGAGCTGAGTTGATGTCTTGGTGTTCTAGCATTAGAGAGTGTTGGTGTTGCAAGCATCACTTGAAATTGACTAATCATATTATAAAATTTAATAGCCCACTCTTGACGGTTCTCTTCACGTTGAGCCAAAAACATAGATATTGCCATAAACATATGCTGTGGCAGTTCTATAGGGTTTGAATCTCTATCTTTTATAAGATATCTGTCATAGAGTGTTTTTATACCCAGATAATTAAATTGTAAATCTCTCTCTGGTTTTATATGTTTTTCTAATTCATCAAGGTCATACATTTCTTTTAGCCCCAAAAGTATACGCCCCGCTTTTTCACCTTTTTCAAAATATTTTTCAAGTTTGCAATAACCTGTGAATCCATTAACTTGATGATATAGATTGAAAAGAAAAAGACGAGAAGCAACAAATGTCCAGTTTGGTGCATCTATATCAATTTTATCAACAGCTGTTTTAATTAACGTTTCTTGTATTTCTTTTGATGTTATGCCATCACGAAAATGAATTTGAGCATCAACTTCTAATTCACTTTGGCTTACATTTGCCAAACCTTTTACAGCAGCAGAAGTATATTTTTGTATTTTAGAAATATCTAAAGGCTCTGTTCGGCCGTTTCTTTTTATAACTGTTATCATAACTGTCCTTACTTGTTAAAAACTCTGTTAAAAATCCTGTCTACATTCTTTGTATAGTAGTCATAATTAAAACATTCACGTATTACTTCTTCACTGAGTGAATTTCTCAGCTCTTCATCTGCTAGTAGATGGTTTAGGTAAAGACTTTCGCCTTTTTCATTGACAGTAGGTTTTCCATGTTGAATTTCTTCCCAGACTTTCATTGCATTTCTTTGAACAATTCTATAGGCATCTTCTCGACTTACACCTTGAAGAGGAAGCTCGAGTAAAACACGTTGTGAAAAAACAAGTCCGCCTGTCAGATTGAGGTTTTTCATCATATTTTCAGGGTAGACTGTGAGATTTTCTATAACGTTATTCATACGGTGTAACATAAAGTCAGATGTTACAAACGCATCTGGCAACCAAAAGCGTTCGGTAGATGAGTGTGATATATCACGTTCATGCCAAAGTGCCACATTTTCCATGGCAGGGTTTGCATACGCACGTATCATACGTGCCAAACCTGTTATATTTTCTGTAAGTATAGGATTACGTTTATGCGGCATTGCAGAAGAACCTTTTTGCCCTTTTGCAAAATACTCTTCACATTCATATACTTCTGTTCTTTGCCAGTGGCGAACTTGAATAGCAAATTTTTCAATAGAACTTGCCATAAGTGCTAAAGATGTAGCAAGTCTTGCATATCTGTCTCTTTGAATTACTTGGTTTGATACAGGCGCAGGTTTTAGACCGAGTTCTTCACATGTATATTCTTCTAATTCTAATGGAGCATGTGCAAAGTTACCCATAGCACCACTTACTTGCCCGACTGCTATAACATCCATAGTCTCTTCAAGATTTTTTAAATGACGTGCCATTTCATCATACCAAACAGCTAACACCAAACCAAATGTTATGGGCTCTCCATGAATACCGTGAGAACGTCCAACCATTAAAGTCATTTTATGTTCCATCGCACGTTTTTTGATGGACTTCATAATCATCTTTACATCTTCAATGATGAGTGAGAGAGAATCTTTCATTTGAAGTGCAACAGCTGTAT
>JALUXS010000079.1 GCA_027013185.1 Sulfurimonas sp. | reverse complement strand
CGGCTGCTTTGTGGGCTTTGACATTTGGTTTGAGTAGTTATTACTTTGGTGCTGTTTTAAGTAAATTTGCAGTTTATATAAGTGATAACAAATGGATTGCTCCTGTTATACTTTTATTTATCGGTGGGGCAGTTTGGTTGTATTTGGAAAAAGTTACGAAGAAGAAATAATTAAAAAAGAAGTAAAAAGCTAAGGGCTTTTTACTTCTCTACTTTTGGACCTGCGGCAGAAAAATCAAATTCACTGCTTGCATCTTGGTATCTTTTAAAGTTTTCAACAAACATATCTGCGAGTTTATCACGAGTATTATCAAAAGCCTCTTTATCTTCCCATGCATTTCTAGGGTTTAAAAGCTCAGGTCTTATATCTCCTAGTGTTTTAGGTACTTGAAGTTTAAAAGTTTTAGTTGTATCAAATTCGCTACTATTTATAGTACCATCTAAAATAGCATTGATACATGCACGAGTATCTTTTAAGCTCATACGTTTTCCAACACCATAACCACCACCTGTCCAACCTGTGTTAACAAGATAAACATTTACATTGTGTTTGTCGATTTTTTCACCGAGAAGTTTTGCATAGTCTGTCGGATGAAGTGTCATAAAAGCTTCACCAAAACATGCAGAAAAGGTTGCAACGGGTTCAGTAATCCCACGTTCAGTTCCAGCAACTTTTGCAGTATAACCGCTTAGAAAATAGTACATTGCCTGTTCACGTGTAAGTTTTGATACAGGAGGAAGAACGCCAAAAGCATCAGCAGAAAGAAAGATGATATTTTCTGGATGACCTGCCATAAGTTCAGGTTTATGGTTTATTATATGTTCAATAGGGTAAGAAACACGAGTGTTCTCAGTTTTTGAATCATCTGAATAATCAACATTTCCTTCCTCATCAACTGCAACATTTTCAAGGAGAGCATTTTTCTTAATGGCACCAAATATTTCTGGTTCCTGAGAACCGTCAAGATTGATAACTTTTGCATAGCATCCGCCTTCAAAGTTAAAAACACCGTCATCATCCCAGCCATGCTCATCATCTCCGATAAGTTGTCTTTTTGGATCTGTTGAGAGTGTTGTTTTACCAGTTCCACTGAGTCCGAAGAAGAGTGCTGTATCTCCTTTTTGTCCAACATTTGCTGAACAGTGCATAGAAAGTTTACCTTCAAGCGGTAACCAGTAGTTCATCATTGAAAAAATTCCTTTTTTTAATTCACCACCATACCATGTACCACCCATGATAGCAAGGTTTCTTTCTACGTCAAATAAAATAAATACGTCAGAGTTTAATCCATGTTCTTTGTATTTGTCATTTAATGCTTTTGAAGCACTTAAAAAGGTAAAACCAGATTCGAAAACTTCCAGCTCTTTTTCAGTCGGGCGTATAAACATATTTTTTACAAAATGTGCCTGCCAAGCTATCTCTGTAACAAAACGGATAGATTTTTTTGATGCAGGACTAGCACCGCTAAATACGTCAGTAACATAGAGGTCTTTATTTGAAAGTTGTTTGCGCGAGAGTTCTAGAAGTTCATTAAAAACATCTTCGCCTACTTTTTGATTAACATCACCCCATGCAATATGTTCATTTGAAGGATATCTGTCTACAAAATATTTATCTTTAGGGCTTCTTCCTGTAAAAACGCCGGTATCTACAGTGGTAGCACCACTTGTAGTCATAGCACATTCTTTTTTTTCAAGTTCATTTTCAATTAAGTCATCATAACTCATATTATGATGTATCTTACCTACATTTTTAAGCCCTAAATCTTCTAATTCTTTTGTTAAATTCATAGTTTACCTTGTGGTATATAATAGTAGCCGAAATTATACTACTTCTAAACCTAAATTAAAAGTAAAATAGAGAGCTTTTTAAATATTATATCGGTAAATTCTATGAAAAAAATGTTAAATTGGTCGATTTAGTTACTGTAATAGTAAAGAATGAATGAAAGGACATATGATGCAAATTAATTCAAACAAATCGATAAATACTACAGCGACGGGTAAAAACAATGTAAAAATTAACTTTACAGAAAAGTTGAGTAAAAAAGAGGCTTCAGATATAAGAACTCAGATTACAAAGAATGCAAATGCTTTTGCTCTTAAATCTGTAAATATACAAGGGAAGTTAGTCTCTAAAGAGGTTGATTTCAAAGTAGCCTATAAAGATTTCCAATCATTTTTAGAAGATATAGGCTATAAAGGTAAGCCAATAGCGGATCTTTCTCAAGATGAAGCTGCAAAACTTGTAAGCGAAGATGGTATTTTTGGCATCAAACAGACTTCAGAGCGTATAGCAAACTTTGTAATATCTGGTGCAGGTGGTGATGAAGAGAAACTTCGTTCAGGAAGAGAAGGGATGCTTCAAGGTTTCAAAGATGCTCAAAAAATGTGGGGAGAAGAAAAACTGCCTGATATCTCTCAAAAGACAATGCAAGCAGCTCTAGAAATAGTCGATACAAAGATGCATGATTTAGGATTTCCTATCCTCCGTCAAGAAGCATAAGCTAGTTTAAGGATTTTTTGTTAAAATACTGCTCTTCATTTATTACAGCTCGATTAACTCAGTGGTAGAGTGCTTCCATGACATGGAAGAAGTCACTGGTTCAAGTCCAGTATCGAGCACCATCATAAAATATTTCACAGTTTATTGATTTTTTAATTGTTAGCATTTGGTGGAGCTGTGCGGAATCGAACCGCAGTCCGAAACCTAGCTACCCTCAACGTCTACATGTTTAGAGAAGTTGTTTAAATCTCATCTTGCTTCACACAACTTGCAAAGCTACACAAGACCAGCCTCGTTGATTTGTTTTGAGCTGAGACAAACTCAAAATATATCTAAATAAAGGGTTATACTTCGAGTCCTGCTTATTTAGAATCCACAGGTGAAGCAGCCCGTCCTCTAAGAGGGGGTAAAACTTAAGCTACTGCTAAAGCTGGGCGATAATTTGTATTGTTTGCGTTTAAGCAATTGTGAGCCGTGTAACGGAAATGCTCAGTCCGACATGCAGTTGAAAGCGACTAAATCCCGTCGAAACCAGGTCAGCCCCAAATTTTACTTTTTAAAAAAAGTAGTGTGTTATTATATCAAGTTATTGTGTTTAATTGTAAATAAAGTTTAGGAAATTGATATAAAGGTGGTGGCCTGTCTCGGAATCGAACCAAGGACACAGTGATTTTCAGTCACTTGCTCTACCGACTGAGCTAACAGGCCATAAATAAAAGTTTCTCAAAAGTGGTGGCCTGTCTCGGAATCGAACCAAGGACACAGTGATTTTCAGTCACTTGCTCTACCGACTGAGCTAACAGGCCATCTTTTAAAGAGCGAAAGTATAGCCCATAGGTACTGAAAGTTAGCTTATACTGCGTGATGAATCATTTTAAAGGAATAGACCATTTTGCATAATAGGCAATAAGTCTGAGAGCCAGTGCTGCAAAAAAGAGAAGAGAAATATTTGTATAAGAACTTACATGTAGAATATGTAAGATATATAAAATAATAGCGATAAGTATGGAAACAGTACCGTAAAAACCTGTTTTTAAAACAAAAGGAACTTCGTTTATAATGACATCTCTTGCTATTCCTCCTCCTACCGCCGTAAGAAATGCCATTGCGATTATGCCTGTAAGATTGAAACTGTTTTGTATGGCAATAAGTGCACCGGAGATACTAAAAGAGACTAGGCCAATAGAATCACTTAAAATAAAGAGTGCTTTGTTCTCAATGGAATTACGTTTATGAAATTTAAAGATGATTAAAAGGAGTAACACACAAAGAACTATCAGTGCAGGGTAATTATGAGAGAATGTAAAAGGAATTTTATTTACTGTAACATCTCGCATTATTCCACCGCCTAAAGCTGTTAAGAAGGTAGCTATTAAAACACCAAGTAAATCAAGTCTATTTTTTGCCGCAATAAAAAAACCACTCATTGAAAAAGCAATAATACCTATATATTCTGCTATTTCAAACACAATGCAAGTCCCTCAACTATTGCAGTTTTTTCTAAATTTTTTATTTTTTCTTCGAGTCTATTGACATCATCATTAGGCATTATTTCTAGTGATTTTTGTAGAATAATTTTTCCATCATCATAATGCTCGTTTACTTCATGTATGGTTACACCGCTTTTCTTTTCTTTATTCTTTATGACAGCTTCATGTACAAATCTTCCATACATACCTGCTCCGCCGTATTTGGGTAGCAGTGCGGGATGTGAATTAATAATTTTGAAGTTACATGTAAGAATAGAAGGAATCTTTTTCATATAGCCGGATAAAAATATATATTCACAATGATGCTCTTTTAGAAGTTCATAAAGTGCTTCATCGGGATTATCATCTGTTTTTGTATTGACAAGCTTACATGTAAGATTATAATCTTTCGCTTTTTCTAACACTTTTGCCTGTGTATTATTTGAAACGACAAGTACAATGTTTAACGGTAAAATTCCCTCTTTTACACCTTTTACAATTGCATCAAGACCACTGCCATTATGCGATGCAAATATTGCTATATTTTTCATGAAATTTATCTTATTTTGAGTGTAATTAATGCCAAAATATTGGAAAGGATGGCAATAATCCAAAATCTTACAATTATTTTGTTTTCTGCCCATTTCTTCATTTCAAAATGATGATGAATCGGTGCCATGAGAAAAATACGTTTTTTTCGTAGTTTAAAACTTCCAACCTGTAATATAACAGAGAGTGTTTCTATAACAAATATAGAACCAATGAGTAATAAAAGAATTTCGCTTTTGCTAATAATTGCTAAATATCCTAAGAATGCACCTATTGTCAGAGATCCACTGTCTCCCATAAAAACTTCTGCGGGATGACAGTTATACCATAAAAATCCCGTTAGAGCACCGACTAAAGCACTGGCAATTATAGCAACTTCACTGACTTCAAAATGAGGCATTAAAAGGTAAGAACTGATTTTAGCATTTCCTATTATATATATAATAATACTCAATGTTGAAAGCGCAATAATGGAAGGAACGGTAGCTAGACCATCGAGTCCATCCGTTAGATTCACGGCATTTGAACTTGATACAATCACTAAAACCCAAAGAAGCAGTGCAAAAGCACCCATATCTAGAAGCGGTTTTTTTAAGAAAGGAACGTATAAATCAGTATTAAAATCTGCAAAATAGCATAAAAAACAAGCAATAATGAACGCAGAAACTATTTGCAGTGCCAGTTTTGTTCTCGCTTTGAATCCTGCAAGATTTTCATTCTTTTTTATTTTTGCAAAATCATCTTGAAATCCGATAAGAGAGAACAAAACAAGTGTTAATAACCCACCGAGTGCATAAGCATTGGTGAGCTTAATTGTAAAAAGTGAAGCAATAATCGTTGCACCAATAAATACAATTCCTCCCATAGTAGGAGTAGAGACTTTTTCTTGATGTCTCTGGGGCGCCCATTTATTTATGGGTTGAACACTTGAATGCTTTTGTGCCCAACGAATAAATTTTGGCAATAAAAAAAGTGTGAGTGTGAGTGCAATAAAAAAGGCAATGCCTGCACGAATGGTAATGTAACCTAAAATATTTATATCGAGTAATGTATGTAACCAGTAAAGCAAAAATATTTCCTATTGTATAATTCAAAGCGACATTATAGTATAATCACGCAGTAAAATTATTAATAGGAATAAAATTGAGTAAAAAAGCAATTTTAGTCATAACAGATGGAATAGGGTATTGCTCAAAGACGGAGCATAATGCATTTTATAATGCAAACAAACCGACCTATGACAAACTTTTTAGTGAAGTGCCACACTCTTTAATTGATACATTTGGTTTGAGTGTTGGTTTGCCTGAAGGACAGATGGGTAACTCTGAAGTTGGACATATGAGTATAGGAAGCGGACGTGTTTTGTATCAGGATTTGGTCAAAATATCTTTAGCTCTTAAAGATGGCTCTTTAGAAAAAAATGAAGTTTTACAAAATTTATTTACAAAATCAGAGAGACTCCATTTGATAGGCTTAATGAGTGATGGCGGTGTACATTCTCATATAGATCATTTTATGGGTATAGCTGATATTGCTGCACAAAATGGGAAAAAAGTTTTTCTGCATCTTATAACCGATGGGCGTGATGTTTCCCCCACTTCTGCACAAAAATATCTTGAACAAGTTACAAAGCATCTGAATGAAAATATTATAATTGCTTCCATTTCCGGACGTTTTTATACAATGGACAGAGATAATCGCTGGGAAAGAGTGAAGCGTGGTTATGATGCTATTGTAAATGCAGAGCCTAAAACAAATATGAGCCCTGAAGCATATGTTGGGCACTCTTACTCACTTGGTGAAACAGATGAATTTGTAGAGCCGACTGCTTTTAAAGCTTATGATGGTATGCAAGATGGAGACAGTGTTCTTACTATAAATTTTAGAAGTGACAGAATGCGAGAAATGGTTACAGCCATAGCTGATGAAAATTTTGCAGAATTTGAAAGAAAAGTTTTACATGTAAATTTGGCAACGATTACAGAGTATGATAAAAGTTTTAATTATCCGGTGATGTTTAGAAAAGATGTCCCTCAAAATACTTTGGCGGAAGTTATTGCAAATGCTGGACTTAGACAATTACATACGGCAGAAACTGAAAAATATGCACATGTGACATTTTTTCTTAATGGCGGTATAGATGAACCATACGAAAATGAGACAAGAGTTCTTATTCCTTCGCCTAATGTAAAAACGTACGATATGAAACCTGAAATGAGTGCCAAGGAAGTTGGTCAAGCAGTCTTAGAAGCTATGGATGCTGAGTATGATTTTATAGTTGTAAATTTTGCAAATGGTGATATGGTAGGGCATACAGGCGATTTGGAAGCGGCACAAAAAGCGGTTGAAGCAGTGGATGCGGAGCTTGGAAAAATATGGACAAAAGCACAAGAGAACGAATATGCTCTAGTAATTACGTCTGATCATGGCAATTGTGAAGAAATGCGTGATGAAGATGGCAATGTCCTTACGAATCATACGGTTGGAAAAGTGTGGTGCTTTGTGGATGCTAATGGCGTAACAAAAGTGAAAAATGGTGGACTCAATAATATAGCCCCAACTGTGTTAAAATTGATGGAATTAGAGATTCCGCAAGAAATGGACGAGAGTCTGGTTTAGGTTCCGAAAAATAGAAAATAAAATTAAAGGAGAATACATAATATGAAATTTAGTGGAAAAAATGTTTTGGTAACAGGTGCAAGCCGTGGAATAGGTGCTGAGATTGCAAAAACCTTAGCCGGTTTTGGACTTAAAGTCTGGATAAATTATAGAAGCGGTGCAAAAGAAGCAGATGCAGTAAAAGAAATGATAGAAGCAAACGGTGGTAGTGCAGCAGTTTTAGGTTTTGATGTAACAGATGAAGCGGCATTTATTGATGGTATTAAAACAATTGTAGATGCCGATGGAGAACTCTCTTACCTTGTAAATAATGCTGGTATTACAAAAGATAAACTTGCATTGCGTATGAAAACAGAGGATTTTATGGCTGTAATTAATGCAAACCTTACATCTGCATTTATAGGTTGTCGTGAATCTATGAAAGTTATGCGAAAGAAAAAGTTTGGTTCTGTTGTAAATATAGCTTCTATCGTAGGTGAAACAGGTAACGGCGGGCAGACAAATTATGCAGCAAGTAAAGGTGGTGTGATTGCAATGACAAAAAGTTTTGCAATAGAAGCAGCAACAAGTAAAATACGCTATAATAGTATAACACCAGGATTTATCGCAACTGAAATGACAGAAGTGCTGAGTGATGAGGTGAAAAAAAGTTTTACAGACAAAATTCCGATGAATCGTTTTGGAAATGCTAGTGAAGTAGCAGAAGCGGTAGCATTTTTACTTTCAGATTATTCCAGCTATATTACAGGTGAAACATTAAAAGTAAATGGCGGAATGAACATGGCATAAATCTTATCTAAGATATTTATGCTATAATTACAGGATTTTAAACTTAAAAACAGGAGCTATAATGGCACTTTTGGATGATATTAAAGAAGTAGTAGTAGAGCAATTAAGCGTTAACCCAGATGAAGTAAAAGCGGATGCAAAATTCGTTGAAGATTTAGGTGCAGATAGCCTTGATGTTGTAGAATTGGTTATGGCTCTTGAAGAGAAATTTGATATTGAAATTCCTGATGATGAAGCTGAAAAGATTCAAACAGTTCAAGATGTTGTAAATTATATCGAAAACAAGTAGTTAGTTTTTAACTTGCTAAGGGAGGTATCTTGCCTCTTTAGTAGCAAATATTTTTAATAGTTAATTATTATATTGATTTTTAAAAGTATTTTATATTTATGGAGAATATTCAATGAGAAGAGTGGTAGTAACAGGTTTAGGAATGATAAATTCAGTAGGTCATGATAAAGAGAGTTCTTTTAAGGCAATATGTGATGGTGAATGTGGAATTGATACAATTACTATATTTGACCCGGAAAACTTTAGTGTAAAAATAGCCGGAGAAGTAAAAGATTTTGATCCTGCAACAGTTATGCATCCAAAAGAAGTAAAAAAAGCAGATAGATTTATTCATCTTGGACTTAAAGCTGCACAGGAAGCAATGCAAGATGCTGCAATTCCTGAAGATACTGACATGGACAGATTTGGAGTATGTGCCGGTTCTGGAATTGGTGGACTTCCTTCGATTGAGAAAAACTCTGTAATTCTTAGCACAAAAGGGCCTAGACGAATTTCTCCATTTTTTATTCCTGGAGCACTTGTTAATATGCTTGGTGGATTTGTTTCAATTGCACACGGAACAAAAGGGCCTAACCTTTCAAGTGTAACGGCATGTGCTGCTGGAACACATGCTGTGAGTGATGCTGTAAAAACTATTATGTGTAATGGTGCAGATAAAATGCTCGTTGTTTCTGCAGAATCTGCAATTACTGGTGTTGGTGTAGGTGGTTTTGCTGCAATGAAAGCACTTTCAACAAGAAATGATGATCCAAAACATTCATCTCGTCCTTTTGATGCCGATCGTGATGGTTTTGTTATGGGAGAAGGTGCTGGTGCACTTGTTCTTGAAGAGTATGAAGCTGCAGTTGCTCGTGGAGCAAAAATATATGGTGAAGTTATTGGTTTTGGTGAAAGTGGTGATGCAAGTCATATTACTACACCATCACTTGATGGTCCTGCACGTGCTATGAAAGCTGCTTATAAAATGGCAGGAGAACCAAAACTAGATTATGTAAATGCACATGGAACAAGTACCCCTGTAAATGACAAGAATGAAACTTTAGCACTTAAAGGTCTTTTAGGTGGAAAAGAGAATTGTCCTCCAATGAGTTCTATTAAAGGGCAAATTGGGCATTGTCTTGGTGCTTCTGGTAGTATAGAAGCTGTTACCTGTTTAATGGCAATGAGAGATGGAATCATTCCTCCAACTATTAATTTTGAAACACCTGATGAAAACTGTGATTTGGATTATGTAACCGAAGGTGCAAGAAAAGCTGACTTGAACGTTGTTATGAGTAATTCATTTGGTTTTGGTGGGACAAATGGTGTTCTTATATTCAAAAAAATCTAATTGATAAGGATTTAATTTGGCTACATATTTAGACTTTGAATATAAAATAAAATTTATTCAAGAAGACATAATCTCTGCACAGGTTCGTCATGATCATACGGCTGTTGATGAATTAAAAAAGAAATTAGATAAAGAAGTCGAAAAGATTTATAAAAATCTTTCAGACTTTCAAAAACTTCAACTTGCACGTCATCTCGATCGTCCTTATGCACTTGATTATATTAATCTTATTATGAGAGACAAGTATGAGATTCATGGTGATAGACATTTTAGTGATGATGCTGCCATTATTTGCTATATGGGTTATATCGGTGATGAAAAAGTTATGGTTATCGGTGAGCAAAAAGGACGTGGTACAAAAAATAAACTTAAACGTAATTTTGGTATGCCACATCCTGAAGGTTACAGAAAAGCGCTTCGTGCTGCAAAACTTGCTGAAAAGTTTAATATTCCATTATTAATGCTGATAGACACACCGGGTGCTTATCCTGGAATTGGTGCTGAAGAAAGAAATCAAAGTGAAGCAATTGCAAGAAACTTATTAGAATTTGCAGAGGTAAATACACCGACAATTTCTATAGTTATAGGTGAAGGTGGTTCTGGTGGTGCTCTTGCAATCGGAGTTGCTGATAAATTTGCTATGATGCGTTATTCGATTTTCTCTATTATTTCTCCGGAGGGTTGTGCAGCCATATTATGGAATGATCCGAAAAAAGTGCAAACAGCTACAAATGCTTTGAAAATTACAAGTGCTGATTTAAAAGAACTTGACTTAATTGACGATATTATTGATGAGCCGTTGATTGGAGCACACAGAGAAAAAGAGAGAGCTGCCGAAGTTCTTAAAGAGTATTTCTTAAAAGAAGTAGCTACACTAAAAGCTATGAGCAGTGAAGAAAGAATGGATGCTCGTTATGCAAAACTGATTAAACCGGGTGCTTTTAAAGAGTAGCTTTACTCTTGTGCATCTTTCAAAAGTGGGTCAAACTTTGGACGTTTAAGTCTTGGTGCCTCTTTTGAAAATTTTATTAAATCTTCTACCGTTTGTATATCTTCATTTAAATTTTTTAGACTAAGTAAAAAAAGCCCATAAGTAGTGATAACATCACTCATGGCTCTGTGATGTCTTGCTTGAGGATTTAAGTTATATGTTTCATTGAGGTAAGAAAGAGCATATCTGTAAGATACAATGCTTCTCTCTGCTAGTGCAAGTGAACATAAGCTTCTATTTAAAAGAGGTTCTAATCCAATCTTTTGCATACTTTTGGAGATGAAACTATAATCAAATTTTACATCATGAGCAATTAATACCGCATCACCCAGGAAATGTTTAAACCTGAGTAAAACATCTTTTAATTCTGGTGCATCTATTGTATCATCAACAGATATTCCGGTAAGCTCTATTATGTGAGGGTTAATTTCTTTTGCTTTTACCAATGATTCAAATCTATCTACTATTTGACCATTTTTTATTTTGATTGCTGCTAGCTCTATAATTTGATGTTTTTCAATTTTTGAACCATTTGTTTCAATATCAACAATGCAAAATTCAGCTTCATGTATAGGAATAAATTTTGTATCAAAATAGTATGCACCCTGATGTTTAATTACATGTAAACCTTGGGCTCTCCATAGCTCGATAGATAAGTCCAATTCTTCATTGAGTTGGTCTTTCATTGTTTTTAAAGAGAGACCTCTAGAAGAGAGTTTAGATATACTTTTAGCATCAAGGGTAAAATCGTTAGTGAGCATTTTGTATAAACTTTTGTATTTTTTCTTTGTCTTTTATTCCGTATGCTATTTCAACGGAACTACTGACATCAAAGGCATAAAAACCATATTTTTTTAATGCGGTGATATTATTTGGAGTAAGCCCGCCAGCAAGGATAATTTTAGAACAATCGACATCTTCAAACCACGTTGTATTTATTTGTTTACCTGCTCCACCATAGGCTTCACAATAGGCATCAACTAAACGATATTCATCAGCATATTTAAGAATATCTTCTTTTTTTTGTGCCCGTATGACTTTTACATGTGGTACGTCAAGTTCATTATAAAATGCTTCATCCGCATCAAAATGTATTTGTGCGAGGGTAGCCCCAATATCTTTACATGTAGCATTTACTTCTTGTGCCGTGACATTTACAAAAAGGGCAACTTTTTCAACAAAAGGAGGCAATTTTTTTATAATTTCTTTTGCTTGGGGTGGATTTATATATCTTGGAGATTTTTCATAAAATACAAAGCCTAGTGCATCTGCACCTGCATCTATAGCCATCATTGCATCTTCATAAGAGGTGATTCCACAAATTTTAGTACGCATAAAAATTATACTTGCAGGCTTTGTATTGCTTGTGCTCTGTTTGTATGTTTAAAAACATAGCTTCCAGCCACAACAACATCAACCCCTGCATCTTTAAGCATATGAATATTTTTATCACTAACACCACCATCTACTTGTATAAGACAATTTGGGTTAAGACGTTTTCTCATTTCGTTTAATTTTTTTGCTTTTGGAATAACAGAATCAATAAATGATTGCCCTCCAAAACCGGGATTAACACTCATTAGCAGTACCATATCTAAATCTGCAAGAAGGTATTCAAGCTCCTCTGGAATTGTATTTGGATTTAAAACAATGCAGGGCTTAATACCAAGAGAACGAATTTTTTGAACAAGTCTATGGGGATGTTTTTCTTCTTCAATATGAAAAGATATATATTTTGGTTGCAAAGGAGCAAACAGTTCAACGAAAAAAGTATTGTTTTCACACATAAGGTGAATATCCAAAGGTTTTGTGGCAGCTTTTGCAATTGCTGAAACAACGACCGGTCCAATTGTTAAATTTGGTACAAAGTGGCCATCCATAACATCTACATGAACTAAATCACAACCTGCATCACAAATTTCTTTGACATCGCGTGCTAAATTTCCAAAGTCTGCTGAGAGAATACTAGGAGCTACCTGCATTATATTCCTTTAATTTTTGAAATTATACGTTACACTAGCTTTTATCTTGTTAAGAAAAATAAAAATCTATCATTATTAAATGATAAATCAACTTGTACACCTTTTTTATTGTCCGCAACTTCTAAAAGTCCATCAACATCATGATATGTTCTTGGCAATGTGATGTCAACACTGATATGTTCATCAGCCAACAATGTTTTGACTTTTCCTCCAACAATATTAACAAGTTCAGCCAAGGTATCAAGAATAAGTTCTTTATCCTCAGTACTCTCACCAATTAATAATTCACAAGCTTTTTTTGCAATTTCAACAGGGAATATAAGCATAACCATTCCATCTATATCACCATAAAAACCTATAGAACTTGCAATTTTATCTTCTTTATTATCAATCTTTATTCTATCTACTTTTGCTGCATCTTTTACTGCTTTGGAATTTGTCATCATTTCTATCGTGGCAACGGTGGCATCTATAAAATTTGGTAATTCACTTACAAGTACTTTATTAAGTACACGTTTGTTTTTTACATTTGCAGCACTACTTGCCCCTAATTCGTCTAACAGCTTTTTGTTTTGGAGTATATCATCCATTTGAGCAAAAAAGAGTATACCTGCATCTTCGAGTGTTTCTTTAAAAGCAGCAGGTGTTTTTTCAAAAGATAAACCTACAAAACATATAGTGGCATTATATTCTGCAGAAGATGAAGAAAGTTTAGAAAAAAAGTTAAGTGCATGTATATTCATACTTACAACTTTATAGGCATCAAATATAAAGAGTCTGAAACCGACATTGAGCGAGTTGTTATGGTATGCTATATTGAAGGTATTTGTGATTTCTGCATCTAAAAAAGAGGAAACTGTGTAAATAATAGCATTCCCAGTAACCCTTGCTGCTACTTTTTGTCCCATTTGTCCTAAATAGGTTGACTCAATTACAAAATCATAGGCATCTTCAACTTTTGACTTTTCAAGAAATTCTGCTTCTGTTTGTGCAACGATAGGATTGTGTCCATTATCGTGTAACTCGATAGCAAGTGCTGCTCTTTGTGATTTATCTTCACTGTAAAGTAAAACATTTTTGTTTTTTTCTTTAAAAGTAGCACAAAAAAGGGTGGCAATCTGCTGTGTTTTAAACAAAGAAAAGCTTAAATCAGAATCATAAAATTTCATTATTGCATCATACTTTTTTGTATCATAATCACAAAAACCGACTACGATATGATTGGCAATCCGTACTTTACGAAACATTTTCACAAAAGTATCTAAGCCATTTCTATTAAAAAAAATGACTTTTTTTAGAGAAACAAGAATCATTTCTGCATTACTTTTGATGGTTACATCAATATCTTCTATGCTTAATAAAGCAGCACCTGAAGTACCGTCTAAAAAACCTTGAGGATGAAAAACTCCTATGCCATCTCGTATAACTGCTCTCATGAAATCTCCATTAGACTTAAAAAATCTTCATAAATGTCACTTACATAGTCAACCTGAAAATCAATGAAATCATTGAGCTGGGCATGTATGAATATTTCTTGCGATAAAGTATAAAATAGAAGTAAATGCATCCATTTTCCAAGCATATTGATTGTTTCATCAGAAGAAGGTTTAAGGCCAGATGCTGCATTGATAATTTGAGAAATACTCTCTGACATTTCCCACTTTTGCGCAATATTATCGCAAATATCGAATAAGTCCATTTTACAAAGTCTTTGTAAAATAGTATTTAAATCAATTTCATTGACACTTCTTAAAAGCCTAACATCTTCAATCTTTTCGCAAAAAAGAGCTTCTGAGACAATAATACTAGCAGGAAGTAATGAAATGGCACTTTGAATATCTTTGTCTTTTATACCAAGATGAGCAACAATTTTTTGCCACTTTGCAGATAATTGTGCCTGAAGTTCATAAAATGTAGCTTTGTTTAAAGAAAAAAGCTTCCATTTGACAGGGGATAAAAGTGAAATCATATAATTGTAAACAGCCTGTTGAGATTTTGACACACCTAAAATACCAAATATCTGAGAGACATCACTAACCTCATTTCTAAAACCATATATAGGCCTATTAACAAGATTTTTAAGATACGCACTCAAAGCCAAATCTTCTTTTGCAATTTTAGCGGCTTTGATTAAATCACCTTGGTCTAAAAGTATAATAGTTGCCTTTAAAATTTTTGGTGAAGGTGGAATTTTTTCTATAAATGCATTAACTTTTTCTTTTGTAATCAAAATATCATTCTTTGTGTTAAATATCGTATATTTTAACGAGAAAAAGATAATATAGAGTTGAAGGGGGCTTTTTCTTTTAAAATATATTTGGCTTAAGTTGGAGTTTTGCTTTGATTTGATACAATTCGCAACTTTAAAATATCATTCAAGGATACTCAAATGGCAAGAAGATGTGCTATTAGTGGCAAAGGCCCTATGAGTGGGAACAATGTTTCTCATGCAAAAAACAGAACAAAACGTCGTTTTTTATTAAACCTAAGAACAGTACGTATCACATTAGAAGATGGTACAACGAAAAAAATTAAGATTTCTGCAAGAGAATTACGCACACTTAAGAAAAATTCGTAGATTTAGGAATTTATTTTGAATCTTTCACAAAGGATTCGTAAATTTCTTAATTGGGAGAGCCCTCCCAAACCTGATCCTAAGCTTCTTCCTGAAGTTTACCCTCACCTAAAAGCTTTTCGCTTACCACTTATTTTAACTGTACTAGTTATGCTTATTGGGACAGTTGGTTATGTCCTTATTGATAATTTTACTATTATGGATGCTATTTACCAAACAGCAATTACTTTTACAACTGTTGGATTTGGAGAGACTGCTCCTGTTTCAAATGCAGGTAGAATATTTACTATAAATTTGATAATTGCTGGTTTTGCCGTATTTTCAAGTGCTATTGGTATTTTAGTCAATGAACTGAATAAGGGTCATATTGCTGCCATATTGAAGGAGAGAAGAATGTTATATAAAATAGCAAGATATAAAAAACATTTTGTTGTATGCTATCATAATGAGTATACCATTGAAGTAACAAAGCAGTTACGCGAGAATCATATTCCTTTTGTGGTGATTGATCCAAGACCGGAAATTCATGAATGGGCACTCGAATATAAATATCCACACTATCTGCAAGCACAGCCTCACGCAGAGCTCTCTATGCTCAAAGCTCATCTCTCATCAGCAAAGGGTTTAATAACCTTATCAAGCTCAATAGCTGATAATATTGCACTTATTGCTTCAGTGAGATTATTTGAAAAAGAGCATTTTTTACCTCGTCCGTATTATGTTATTTCATCAGCAGAAACCATCAGTGATGTAGAAAAACTTAAAAAGCTAGGAGCAGATACAGTGGTTTCTCCTACAAAGTTAACCGCACAACGTGTCTCTGCTATGGCAGCACGTCCAGATATGGAAAATTTACTTGAAGAATTTTTGTATAAAAATGACAATCCTTTGGATATGCAAGAAATCACAGTGCCTCGTTACAGTTGGGCAGTTTTGAAAAAATTAAAAGAGACACATATTCGTGAAATTGCAAATACTTCTGTAGTGGGCATCACAAGAAAAGATGGTAAGCTTATAGAAATGCCAAAAGGAGATGTCCTCGTTACGAGTGAATCTAAATTGTTGGTTATAGGAACGCAAGAAGGAATAAAAATTACAAAAGATTTACTCTCAAAAAGAGTAAAACCAAAGGAGCTTAAATTTGTATAAATTAACAGAAATTGAGGGTGGTGTGTGTGCTGCAAATGGTTTTTACGCTGATGGTGTGAGTGCTGGCCTTAAAGCAGATATGGCAAAAGATATGGCTTTTATTTATAGTGAAAAAAAATGTGAAATAGCCTCTATTTTTACAACAAATAAGATGGCTGCCGCTCCTATTAGACACTGCAAGGCCAAAGGAGAGTTTCAAACAAATTTTGTACTGATAAATTCTAAAAATGCAAATGCAATGACTGGAAATGCTGGAGTAGAAGATATAAATGAAATTTTGGCAACATTACCTGCAAATATAGAAAATCCTGTAATGAGTTCAACGGGTGTGATTGGAGTAAGAATTCCTAAAGATAAAATTATAGCAGGTGCCAAGCTTTTTGATTTAACTAAAAAAGATGCAGATGCTGCAGCTCAGGCTATAATGACGACAGATACTTTTTCAAAGCAGATAGCCTATAAAATTGAACTGGAAGATGGTAGTAGTTTTCATATTGGGGCAATGGCAAAAGGTGCTGGTATGATTAACCCTGCTATGGCTACAATGCTCTGTTTTATTACGACTGATGCTAATATTGCAAAAGAAGAGATGCAAGCGGCATTAAACAAAAATGTGCAAACTACTTTTAATGCGGCAAGTGTTGACGGTGATACATCTACAAACGATACGGTATTACTACTCAGTAATGCAAAAAGTGGAGCCTATCACGCAGAAGCATTCGAAAAAGCACTGCATAAAATAATGCTCTTTTTAGCACGTGAAATGGTACGAGACGGTGAAGGTGCTACAAAACTTGTTACATATAATGTAAGTGGTGCAAAAAGTGATGCTGAGGCTGAGATTGTAGCAAAAGCACTTTCCAATTCTCTTCTCGTAAAAACAGCATTATATGGACAAGATCCTAACTGGGGGAGAATAGCTTCAACGGTAGGAGCAAGTGGTGCATACGCTGTAGAAGAAAAACTTACAATTTCATTTAATGATATTTGTGTATATAAAAAAGGAGAGCTTTTCTTTGATGAGGCAATGGAGAAAAAAGCAAGTAAAGTTATGCAATTAAATACTTTTACAATTTCTTGTGACTTAGGCATTGCAGAAGGAAAATTTACCTCTTTTGGGTGTGATTTAGGTTATGAATATGTTAAAATTAATGCGGATTATAGAACCTAAGATTCTTGATAATCCTTTTTAAACTCTACGTAACGCGAAGCAGAAGCATAAAGTTCTTGTATTTCATGATCATTTAATTCTCTGACAACTTTTGCAGGGCTTCCCATGATGAGTGAACGGGGTGGAAATACTTTGTTTTTTGTTACAAGAGAACCTGCTCCCACAATACTTTCTTTTCCTATCACTGCACCATCAAGGATGGTAGCACTCATACCGATGAGACAAGCTTTCTCAATTGTGCACCCATGAAGCATTACACGATGTCCTATTGTTACATCATCTCCAATTATTGTCGGATTTCCATCACTTTTATCACTCTTTTTGTAATGCGTGACATGAATCATACTTAAATCTTGAATATTGACTCTATTCCCTATTTTTATGTAATGTACATCGCCTCGAACGACACAACCAAACCAAATGGAGCAATCTTTGCCACATGTGACATCACCGATAACATCAGCAGAAGGGGCAATCCAACTATTTTTACCTATTGTTGGTAGTATATTTTTAAATGAATGAAGCATTGTTATTTCCCTTAACTTTCAATGAAGAGACGGTCTACTAATTGTTGTACATGTGTAGTTGTCTCTTTTCTAGTTGCTTTTGCTATACGGTTGACATAATCTTCAAGCAATTTATGATTATTTATCATTTTTTCACCATCTTTTGGCTTGACTTTCGTATATGTACCGTCGTTTTGCAGTTCATGTGAAAGTGCATTGTCTGAACATTGCAACTTAAGAATTTGTATAATTTTATTTTTTGCATCTTCATCTTTGATGGCCGTTAAAAGTTCTATTCTTCGCACAAGATTTCGAGGCATCCAGTCCGCACTTGAAATATAAACTTTTGAAGCATCATTTTTAAAATAAAATGCGCGAGCATGTTCGAGGTATTTCCCTAAAATTGAAACAACTCTAATATTTTCACTAACATCTTCTACTCCTGGTTTTAAACAGCAAATTCCACGGACAATCAAGTCTACTTTTACACCAGCCATTGAGGCTTTATACAAGGCTCTTATAACATCTTCATCAACAAGTGAATTGATTTTTGCAATAATTTGTCCATTACTGCCTTGACGTGTTTCATTATGAATAAGAGAAAGAATCTTTGGCTTTATTTGTGAGGGTGCCATATATAGTTCATTGAGTTTCCCTTTTTTACTAAAGCCTGTTAAAAAGTGAAAAAATCTTGTTAAATCATTTGTTATGGCATCTTTACTTGTCATATAACTCATATCTGTATATATCTTTGCAGTAGATGGATTATAATTTCCTGTACCTAAATGTGCATACTGCTTGAGTTTTCCGTTTTTTCTTCGTGTGACAAGTGCGGCTTTTGCATGGACTTTAAAACCTTGAATACCATAAATAACATGAGCTCCTGATTTTTCAAGTGCTTTTGCCCAGATAAGATTGTTTTCTTCATCAAATCGTGCTTTTAACTCAACCATAACAGTGACTTGTTTCCCTGATTCACTAGCATCCATTAGGGCTTTTACAATAGGTGATTTTGTACCTGAACGATAGAGAGTCATTTTAATAGAAACAACATCAGGGTCTTTTGCTGCGTGTTGAATAATATTGATAACTGGATCAAAACTTTCATAAGGATGGTACATGAGTATATCCTGCTTTTCCAATATAGTAAAAATATCTTCACTATTCTCAAAAGGAGGCAGATTCTTTGGTTGAAACGAAGGTGCTAAAAGATGTGCAAAATCTTTATTTGAAACAATTTGCCAAAGACTTGAGAGGTTTAAAAATGTATGGTATCTATAAATATCATCTTTATAAATATGTGCATGACGGTTAAAGAAATTAATAATTTCATCATCAGCATTCGAACCAACTTCAAGTCGTACCATTTCTCCTTTACGTCGGAGCTTTAATCCCTCTTCAAGGATTTCCATAAAGTCGTCTGCTTCTTCTTCTTCTATGGCAATATCGGCATTTCTTGTAACCCGAAATGGTGCATATTTTATAAGCTCATACCCAGGAAAAAGTTCATCTACATGTTTTTGTACGACACTCTCAATAGGTACATATGTTCCGTTACCGAGTTCGACAAATCTGTTTAAAACTCGTGGAACGCGAATAATCCCAAAACGTTCTATATTTTCATTATCCATATCGCGTAATTTTACGATAAGTCCAAAACTCAAGTTGTTTAAATGAGGAAAGGGATGTGTTGCATCGACGGCAATGGGAATAATTACAGGATAAATATTTTCATTAAAGTATTGATTGAGTTTATGTTTGTCATGATTATTAACTTCATCATAGGTTTTAACACTGACACCATGAGGCTCTAATTTTTTAAATATTTCACTTCTGCAATGCTCTACAACTTGTTGCTCTTGATGCAAATAGTTTCTTATTTCACGAAGCTGTTGCAATGGTGTGAGCCTGTCTGCCCCTGAAACAATAATGCCTGCGGCGAAAAGTTTTTTTAACCCGGCAACACGAATCATATAAAATTCATCTAAATTTGTACCGTAAATAGCAAGAAATTTCAAACGTTCAAGAAGAGGAAGGGCGTTGTCTTGTGCCTGTTTTAGAACTCTTGTATTAAATTGTAACCAAGAAACTTCGCGGTTTAAATAGAGATTTGGATTTTTAAGGTTTACCATATATTTTAATCCTGAAAAACAAATTTTCTTTATTATATCGAATAAGTCCTTGTTATTTGATTACACCAGTACCGCTTATATTTGCAGCATGATAAATAGTAACTCCATTTTTTCTTGCATAATATTCTAAAAGTAATTTTTGTAAAGTAGGTTCAATTGAAGGGGTGAACCATGCATTATTACTTGTAGCTATCATATACTTGACATCTCCTTTGTAAAGTTCTTTACATGTAGCTTCATAACAAATGGCATTTCTAAATTTAATGCCTTTTATAGTAAAGTCTGTCGGTTTTTTTGCTGTTACAAAATCGCTAGCACCACTGAAAAATGTATCATTAATAAATTTTTGAGCAAATTTCGGCAGTGGAATATATTCACCAAAAGGGACTAATATAAGTTTTTTTGCCACTTTGTATTTTCCATTTTCAAACATATATGTAACATTATAATTCAAATTATTTTCATGTAAAAGAGCACCGGCAACAATAGTTATTTTCTTTGAAGCTTTTTGCAACTCTTTTATTAGTCTTGGATTTTCATTTAAAAAGAGAGGAAATACCGATTCGGGAAAAACGACAACATCATATTTATTGTGTACTGCCATGGCTATATCTTTAAAAATCATAAAAACTGTCGGATAGATGCGTTTTTCGAGCCACTTTTGGTCTTGTGGTATTTGTGTTTGCACTAGTTTTATTTTTAGTGGTGCATTCTCTTGTTTTGGATAACCGTAATTAAAAGAAAATATAAGAAGAAGCAGTGGAATAAATTTATAGTTTTTGTTTTTTATAAGGGCAGGTAAAGCAAGAGCGAGTAAAACAGCAATAAGTTGATATTTATAAACACCTATATAGCTATTGACAAATAAAAGTTCAATTTTCATCCAGTTCCAGCCTAAAGGTTCAAAAAAACTAAGTCCAAAAAGAAGAATAGCTCGTATGTAAGGCTTGTTGCTTAGGGCAAGCGGTGCAAAAAAAAGTAAATATAAAATACCAAAACCCAGAGTGACAATAGGTGCCATATAACCTACACCTTGGTATTTAAAGCTAAAGCCAATCCAGTAAAACCAAAATAACCCTATAAAAAAACCTGCAATAAGCAGAGATTTTTTGGGAATATATAAAAGTAGTGCAATTGCAAATAATCCAAATAGGGTATTTAAAAATTTATTTGTTATGCCAAAATATGCAAAATAGATAAAAGCACTAAAAAATGCAGCAGTTGTGATTCCAAGTAAAATTTTTTTTGTAAATGTATTCATTTTGAAATTATACGCAATTTAAGAGCTTATTAGCATAATTTTTGTATAATCGCTGCAATTTTATAAAACAAGGAAGAAAAAGATATGGAAATTATCTCTCAACTATTACCGTTTGTATTTTTAATTGCAATTATGTACTATGTAATTATTCGCCCACAACAAAAAGAGGCCAAAGCCAAAAAAGAGATGTTATTAGCTCTTAAAAAAGGTGATAAAGTCATCACAAACGGCGGTTTTATCGTTGTTATTCATAAAGTTGAGGATAATTTCTTAACTGTAAAACTTAATGATGAAACAATAGTAAAAATTACAAAAGATTCCATTGCAAAGAAGTACGAGGATGAAGCTTAATTACCGTATAGTCATTTTTGTATTGGCAATAGTATTTGGCATAGTTTTTTCTGTGCCTTCTCTATTGCAAACACAAAATGGCAAAAAAATAACCTTAGGTCTTGATTTGCAGGGTGGATTGCATATGCTTCTTGGTGTCAAAACAGCAGAAGCAACGAAATCTCGTATTAAATCTATGGCGGCAAGTATCAAACATTTTGCTGATCGTAACGATATTTTGATAGATGGACTGAGCTTTAATGATACGAGTGTAACATTTGAAGTGCTGGATAATGATGAAATCAAGAATTTTGATACATTCTTAGCAAAACTTGAAGGTGTAAAAATAGCACATAAGGGTTCTGTTATTACATTGAATTTAACACCAAAAGAGATTGCAAAAACTAAAAAGCAGGCTGTTTCTCAAGCAATTGAAACAATTAGAAATAGACTTGATCAGTTTGGTTTGTCTGAACCGGTTGTGGCACGTCAGGGAAAAGATAAAATTCTTGTAGAGCTTGCAGGTATCAAATCACAAGCAGATGAACAACGTGCCCGCGAGCTTATTTCTCGTGCTGCAAAGCTTGATCTTATGGCAGTTGATGAAGATAGAAATGCACGCGTATATAATATGAGTGATGCGGATGCAGCGGCATATGGTGATGTGATTTTAGAAGATGTTAAATCTCCTAAAATCAAGTATCTTGTACATGAAATTCCTATTTTAGATGGTGGAATGCTTACCGGTGCACATGTAGGTTTTGATAAAAATAACCGTCCTGTAATTGATTTTAAATTAAATGCAGAAGGTGCAGATATCTTTGGTGATTTTACCGGTAAAAATGTTGGTAAGCGTCTGGCAGTTGTGCTTGACGGCAAGGTTTATTCTGCTCCAAATATTAACGAACGTATTGGCGGAGGAAGTGGACAGATTTCTGGAAACTATACAGTTTTACAAGCAAAAGATTTAGCAATTGCCCTTCGTTCAGGAGCATTACTTGCCCCAATTTATATGATGGAAAAACGTTCTGTCGGTCCTAGTCTTGGAGCAGATAGTATCAAGGCTTCTATGGTAGCACTTATTGGCGGTTTTGTTCTTGTTATTGTTTTTATGATGGTTTATTACCGTATGGCAGGTGTGATTGCAAATATTGCACTTATTGCAAACTTGTTTATATTATTGGCTGTTATGAGCCTCTTTGGTGCAACGCTGACGCTGCCCGGTATGGCCGGTATTGTCCTGACGGTCGGTATGGCGGTAGATGCCAATGTTATTATAACCGAGCGGATTCGTGAACTTATTTATGAGGGCAAGTCGATGCATAAAGCCGTAGAAGATGGCTATGCAAATGCAATGACAGCAATTTTAGATGCTAATATTACGACGCTTATTGCTTCTGTTGTTTTATATGTTTATGGTACGGGGGCTATAAAAGGCTTCGCTGTTACTATGAGTATCGGTATTTTGGCTTCAATGCTTACTGCAATTCTTGGAACGCATGGAATTTATCAAATGATAGAACCAAAAATGGGTAAAAGTAAAAATTACCGTTTTTGGCTTGGAATTAAAGGATAATTATGGAATTTTTTAAATATAGTCGTACCTTTGATTTTATGAGTAAATCTAAATTAGCAATGTTGATTTCTACTATTTTAGTTTTGGCTTCGTATGCAATTTTGGCTACAAAAGGTCTCAATTACGGTATTGATTTTGCCGGAGGAACTATTGTACAGGTAAAATACGATACAAAAGCACCTATTAAAATAATGCGTGCAAAATTACAAACAAATAGCTTATTTGATGGTGCATCTATCAGTGAATTTGGTTCACCTGATGAAGTTATTATTCGTATGAAAACAAGTAGTGGAAGTGTTACAAAAGATATTGGGGATGTGACTCGCACAACACTCAAAGGAACAGGAAATTATAAAGTTCGTCGTGTTGATATTGTTGGGCCTAAAGTTGGTTCAGAGTTAAAAGAGAAAGGGCTTATGGCACTTTTTCTCTCAGTTGCTGCGATTCTTATATATGTAGCATTTCGATTTGAGTGGCGTTTTGCTGTGGCTTCTATTGCAGCACTTATTCATGATGTCTCCATAGCTATGGGGGCTGTATCACTTTTCCAAATAGATGTGAATCTTGATGTTTTGGCTGCAATTTTGACGCTTTTAGGATATTCGTTAAATGATACTATTATTGTATTTGACCGTATTCGTGAAGGTATTACAAAATCAAAAAATGCTAATTTAGCCGGAATTATCAATGAATCTATTACTAGAACACTTGCCCGTACAACATTGACTTCTTTAACGACATTCTTTGTTGTATTTACGCTATTTATGTTTGGTGGAGAGATTATTCATGCTTTCGCATTTACACTCTTAGTAGGTATTGTCGTGGGAACATATTCATCAATTTTTGTTGCTTCACCGATACTTATCTTATTTGGCTTTGATGTGAAAAATTATCATTCAAAATTGGCAGAAAAAGCAAAAAGAGAAGCAGAAAAGAACAGAATGCGCGAACAATTTGAATCTGGTGTAATGTAATAAAATAAAGGAAAAGTTATGGATTGGGGCAAAGTAGTATACGTATTTTTTTCACTAATGAGTTTAACATCAATAGCAGGATTTTTGTATGAAAATACTGCTATATCATTGTTTATCGCAGCGAGCGTGAATCTGATTTCTACAATTTTAAAAATAGGTGTGCGTAATTTACTTTCGGCAGAACTTCTTGCTTCCTCTTTGGTAGCAGATTTACACCTCATACCTGCCTTTGTATTTTTAGTTATTGTTCAAAATGATTCATGGGCAATTGCTTTGGCTATTGGTGCATTAATTGCAAATGTTTTTTCTATGGGACTTGTTTACATAGAAAGCAGTAAAACACAAGAAGAATATTAATATTTACAGGAACAATTAAATTGGAATACAGTGCAAAAAATATAGAAAAAAAATGGCAAGAGTATTGGAAAGATAACGAGAGTTTTGAGCCAAGTGAAGACTTTACACAAGAGAAAAAATATATACTTTCTATGTTTCCATTCCCTAGCGGCCGCCTACATATGGGGCATGTTAGAAATTACTCAATTAGTGACGCTTTTGCTCGCTACCACAGACAACAAGGAAAAAATGTTCTTCATCCTATTGGTTTTGATAGTTTTGGTATGCCTGCTGAAAATGCTGCTATTAAAAATGGAAGCCATCCAAAAAATTGGACGTATGACAATATTGATTATATGAAAAAAGAGTTTTATTCTCTTGGATTTTCATTTTCTAAAAAACGTGAAATGGCAACAAGTGATGAACTTTATACAAAGTTTGAGCAGGGCTTTATTATTGATATGTATAATAAAGGGCTTTTATACCGCGAAAAAGGGATGCTTAATTGGTGTCCGCATGATCAAACCGTTTTAGCAAACGAACAGGTGGTAGAAGGATGTTGCTGGAGATGTGACACACCTATTGTAAAAAAAGATATGAATCAATACTATTTTAAAATCACAGCTTATGCAGATGAATTGTTACATGATTTGAAAAAGCTTGAGGGTGGTTGGCCAAAACAGGTCTTGACTATGCAGGAAAACTGGATAGGTAAATCAAATGGGCTTGCTTTTGATTTGTATTTTGATGAAGCGAGTCAAACAAAACTTTCACATAAATTTGAACGTTTTGATGTATTTACAACACGTCCCGATACTATTTACGGTGTAAGTTATACAGCTCTTGCTCCTGAACATGAGATAGTTACTTATATGATTGAGCATAAACTTTTAAGTGCTAGTGTTATTGCAGAAATAAATGCTATGAAAAGTGCTTCTTCTATCGATAGACAAAAAGAAAAATCAGGAGTATCACTTAATCTACATGTAAAGCATCCTTTAACTGGAAAAAGCATTCCTGTATGGGTCGCAAACTTTGTTTTAATGGACTATGGAAGCGGTGCTGTTATGGCAGTTCCTGCTCATGATGAGAGAGATTATGACTTTGCAAAAAAATATGATTTAGCTATACACGCGGTAATACAGCCATTTGAGGGAGAACATGATTTCTCAAAAACTGCATTTACTGAAGTTGGAGCTTTAAGCAATTCTGGTGATTTTACCGGAATGAACTCCAAAAAAGCACAAGAACATATTATAGAAATGTTTGAAGACAAAGGTATTGGTAAAAAAACTACAAATTATAAACTCAAAGACTGGGGTGTGAGCCGTCAGCGATACTGGGGTGCTCCAATTCCTTTTGTTCATTGTGAAAAATGTGGACTTGTTATGGAGAAAAAAGAGAATCTTCCTATTTCTTTGCCTGATGATATAGAAATCACGGGAGAAGGAAATCCTCTGGAAAATCATCCTACGTTCAAACATTGTAAATGCCCTGAATGTGGTGGAGAGGCAAGACGTGAGACAGATACAATGGATACTTTTGTGGAATCTTCATGGTACTTTTTACGCTTTTGTGCATCACAACAAAATTGGCAAAAAGAGGCTTTTTCTGCAGAACAAATTAAATATTGGATGCATTCTAACGGGAATGAAGGCGTCGATCATTATATTGGCGGTATAGAACATGCCATTTTGCATCTTTTGTATGCAAGATTTTTCACAAAAGTTTTTCGTGATTTAGGCTATATTGATTTTGATGAACCTTTTGCCAAACTTCTCACACAAGGTATGGTTTTAAAAGACGGTGCTAAAATGAGTAAATCAAAAGGCAATACTGTCGATCCTGATGCCATTATAGAAAAATATGGAGCAGATACGGCAAGACTTTTTATACTCTTTGCTGCACCGCCGACACAAGAGTTAGAATGGAATGATAGTGCTGTTGAAGGTGCCTATAAATTTATAAAAAGATTTTTTGACAGAAGTGCGAATATAAAAAAATGTGAAGAAAAACCTGCAATCAAACATGCACTTTTAAGTAAAGAAGAGAAATTTGCACGTAAAAAAGTATATGAGGCTTTAAAACGTTCACAAGATGTTTATAACGAACGTTATACTTTTAATACAATGATTGCAGGAGTAATGGAAGCTATGAATGCACTCAATGGACAAAAAAATAGTGATGTCTGGAGTGAAGGTTATTGGATTTTAAGTGCTATAATGGAACCTGTAATTCCACATACATGTTGGGAAATCAGTGAAAAATATTTTAACTTGAAAAATCTTGCTCCTCAAGAAATAGTGGAAGAAGTTTTTGTTGAAGATTCTCTCTCTTTGGGTGTGTCTGTTAATGGTAAAAAAAGAGCTGAAATAGAAGTATCTGCGAATGCGGATAAAGAAGAGATTATAAGTACCGCTAAAGCGAGCATTGCTAAATGGCTTGAAGGTAAAGAAATAGTCAAAGAGATAGTTGTTCCAAAAAAACTTGTTAATATTGTAGTAAAGGGCTAAAAATGAAAAAATATCCACGCTTTGTAACTCTTGTGAGCCTGTTAATAGTGATGACAGTAGTGAGTGCTTGTGGATATAGACCCAGCTCAAAATATGCACGTAGTGTTGTTGGGCAAAAAATTAGTACACATGTTACTATATCTGCTCAAGATCCGGAAAATACCGTGCTTATAAAAGATGCTGTTGATAGTGCCATTGTTGAAATATTCCATGCATCGTTAACATCAAAAGCGTATGCCGACACTTCTTTGAATTTTACTTTGAGCCCACCAAGTTATGCAGCAATTCAGTATAATACAGATGGTTTTGTTATAGCATACCGTGCTACTATTATTTTGCATATAATAAGAGAATCGCAAAATATGAAAAAACAATATACAGCCAAAGGAACATATGACTTTTCTGTTGTTCCAAATGCTGTTATTACAGATCAAGAGAGATTTGATGCTATTAAATTTAGTGCTGTAAAAGCAATATCTTCCTTTGTTGCCCAAATATCGGCAGAAGGGTCTAGAAATAGATAGGAGAAAAAGCCATGACAATACAAACTATAATATCTAAAGCCGTAAAGCGACTTAAACTTGAGGGGAAGCTTTTAACTCCTGATTTTTATACTGAAGCCTTTTGTAAAGAGGCAAAAAAAGCGGGTATGCAGATTGAAGACTGCCAACATCTGAAAAAATTTAATCAAATGCTCAATAAAGATTTTCAAAAAGATTTGAAAAATTATAATATCAAAACGATGCATGAGTTTGTTCGCTTTTTAATTTCCAAGCTTAACAGAACGAATCCTACACAATGCTCTGATACATTAGAATCCCAAACACTCCTCGCAAAAAGAATTTTGCAGGTTGTTTCTGTGCTGCACAATAAAGAAGCAAGTGATTTGGCACAAAAAACACTTGAGTTGCTTGAGAGGGGTTCACAGCCCGAACAACTGAATCAGTTTAGACAGTATTGGGTCAATTTTCTTACAACTTATGATGATACATTTTTACAAAAACTTAAAGAGTATGGTGATGTAGATACACAGGATTTACAAAAAAGTATAGAAAGTCTTCACTTGGTATGTGCCTCTGACCCAGAATTAGGCAGTGTTGATTTATATAAGATATCGAGACTTTTGATTGCTTCTTTTGTACCTTCTATTGCTTCAAGTGTAAATGACACCATCGCAAATTTGAGTGAAAAAATTCAAAATAACCCTGCATTATTAGAGAGTGCAAGTGTAGAAAATGAGATAAAATCAGCTATATCACTTCGAATTGCCCTTGACAAAGAGAGTGTCAAAGAGATGATTGAATCAATTGACTCTGTATTAGATAGACTCTCTTTGCGACTGATAGACATGATTGAACGTTCTGATAGTTCAAATAGTGAAATACAGGCCATTAAAAAAGAGCTGGAGTCTTACACAGAAGTATCAGGTACAAATTTTAAAATTGCTCATAAAAAACTCTTTACTATTGCTGTTGCGTTAGAAGAAAATACACAGCTTTTAAGTCAAGATTTACAGTCACATAACAGTGAAGTGAAAATTTTAAGTAAAAAAGTGCATGCACTCGAAAAAGAGTTAGAAACTGCTAAGCAAGAATCTAAAGAAGATTTTTTAACTAAACTTTATAATAAACGTGCTCTTGATGAATTTATGCAGATTAAAGAGGCAGAATTTAAGCGTTATAATCGGAATTTCGCGATTGTGATGTTTGATATTGATCATTTTAAAAAAGTCAATGATACCTACGGGCATGAAGCTGGAGATGCAGTGCTTTCTGCCTTTGCTAAAATACTTAAGTTAGAAAGTAGAACGGTAGATGTTATAGGGCGTTTTGGAGGAGAAGAATTTTTAGCACTTTTAAGTGAAACAGATACAGCAGGCGGCGTCATATATGCGCAAAAAGTTCGAAAACATGTGGAAAAAACACGTTTTGTCTACAAAGGTAAACGCATTAAAGTTACTGTTAGTTCGGGTGTTTCCCAGCGTTTAGAACATGTTTCTTTAGAAGCCGCTATAAATTCTTCAGATGAATATATGTATAAAGCAAAACAAGAAGGAAGAAACAGAGTGGAGTATAAAAAATAACTGTGTTGCAAACATTCTTAGAAAAAAAGCCTCTTTATTATGATGAAATTGACTATGCTCGTATGCCTAGAATATATGAGCATATTCGCTCTTCTTTAAAAATTCCAAAAATTATTCATCTCATCGGTACAAACGGAAAAGGAACTACAGGACGTTTTTTAGCATCAGCACTTTATTCTTTGGGTTTTGATGTGGGACATTATACTTCACCACATATTTTGGAGTTTAATGAACGTATATGGCACAATGGAAGTAATGTCTCTTATGAAAAGCTCAATCGTACTCATGAAAAACTTTTATCACTCTTGACTTCCCAAGAAACAGAATCCTTAAGTTATTTTGAATATACAACAATTCTGGCTCTTTTGTTGTATAGCGAATGTGATTATGTTGTTTTAGAAGCGGGACTTGGCGGTGAACATGATGCTACGGCAATCTTTGAAAATATTTTTACACTTGTTACGCCAATTGATTTCGATCATGAAGCCTTTTTAGGGAATAATATTACAGCAATAGCTACAACAAAATTACAAGCTGTACAAAATGGAGCGATTTTAGCAAAACAGGCACATCAAGAAGTATATGAAACAGCGAATGAAATAGCAAAAAAGAAATCTCTTATTATAAAGAGGTGTGAATTATATTTGGAAGATGAAGATAGAAAAAAAATTGCAAAAATAGCTCAAAATAATGTATTAGCTCCGTATTTGGTAGAAAACCTCAAACTTGCTGTTGCCGCTTTAAAGCATTTGCAACTTTCTTATGAAGTACAAGATTTTGATAATGCAAAACTTTTTGGCAGACTCTCTTCTTTAGGTGAAAATATTCTTGTAGATGTCGGGCATAACACCCTCGCTGCAAAATCAATTTATGATGCTTTAAAAGAGAATAAATATATATTAGTTTATAATAGTTACAAAGATAAAAATTATAAAGAAATTCTTAAAATTTTACAACCGATAATTTTACATGTAGAGATTATTGCAGTTGAAGAAGATAGAATAGAAAAAACTGAAAAGTTACAGTGTGTGATGCAGGAACTAGATATAAAATATAGAACTTTTTCTCATATAAACGAGAATGAAAAGTACCTTGTTTTTGGCTCGTTCAGTGTTGTAGAAACATTTTTAAAGGGGTATCGTGGATAATCATTTTACAATTACTATTCATGATGATAATGGGGTCAAGCAGTTTAATGTGCATAAGTTCATTAAAAAAGCTTTTTTTTATGCAGCCCTTTTTCTGTTAACGGTAGGCCTTATCGGAAGCGGAACTATTTTATACTTAAATGCAAATGTGAATAAGTTGCAAAAGAAAAAAGATGAAGTGTCCAAAGCCTATACTAAAATGTTACATCAAAATCATGAGTTACAAAGTAGAATGCAGACAACAAGTCATGCATTACTTTCAAAAGAAAAAGAACTTGATGCACTTTCTGACTCTCTTTCGCAAATAGAAACACTTATAGGGTTGAAGCCTATTGCTGATGAATCATTGACGGAAAGAGTAAATATGACAATGCTCAACTCCTCGCACAGAGCAACCTTACTTGAGCTTATTCCAAATGGTTCTCCTGTTGCATACCATGGAATTACGAGTAAATTTGGCTATAGAATTCACCCGACACTCCATACAAAAGAGTTTCATAAAGGGGATGATCTTAAAGCAAAACTCAATACCCCTGTATATGCGACGGCTGATGCTATAGTAGAGTGGGCTGGAATGCATAAAAGAAGCGGCTTTGGAAATTTAATAATTTTAGCACATGTGTATGGTTTTAAAACATATTTCGGGCATTTAAACAAAATTGTGATAAAATCAGGTCAATTTGTAAAAAAGGGTGATTTAATAGCTTACACTGGAAATTCCGGACTTAGTAACGGGCCGCATTTGCATTATGAAATACGTTTTATCCATCGTCCTTTAAACCCTTTTTACTTTATTAAATGGACACAAAAAAATTATAATGAAATATTTGAAAAGGAGAAAAAAGTACCATGGCAATCTTTAATAATGGCAACGTCGCGGATAAAATTGACAAAACAGACTCAAACACCGCAATTATCACGGCTGGAGCTAAAATCAAAGGCGAAATAACGCTTACATGTAATTTATATATTGATGGGGAATTAGAAGGTGTTATTAACTCTTCTAAAGAAGTGAATGTTGGCAAAAATGGACATGTAAAAGGTGATATTCGTACGAAGCGTCTCGTAGTTCAAGGCTCTGTTGAAGGTAGTATAGATGCAGATAGAGTAGAAATAAAAGCAGCAGGTCATGTAAATGGTGAAATAAGTTCTGTTGAACTGATAATTGAACCAAAAGGTATATTTGAAGGAAATTCAATTATAAAAGAGAGTGATACTCTGCTAATAAAGACTGCAGGAAATTAATGTCTCAAGCAATTTTATTTAATTATTTTACAAAAGATTTTAAAAAGAGCGATAAACTCGATATTTTAGTCTGTGAAGATGCAAAAGAAGCATATGAACTTGAAAGTGTTGCGAAGTTTTTTCATCGTGATGTTTTGGTTTTTCCTGATTTTCGTCCGACATATGGAGATGATTTACGCTCTTATAAAGAAGAGTTGCATGAACTTTTTTTTGCATTACGTAAATATTACACATCTAAAAAGAAACCACTTCTTATATCGCCGTTAAAAACACTACTGTTTCCTTTGCCTAAAAAAGATATTTTAGAGACAATGACTTTAGAATTTGGTTCGCAAATTAGGCTTAAAGAGTTTAAAGAGCAGATGCTCCACTGGGGATATACATTTGTAGATATGGTGCAAGTTGAAGGTGAAATATCTCAACGCGGAGATATCATAGATATATTTGTACCTTCTGCAAACAATCCTCTAAGAATTTCACTTTTTGATAATGAAATAGAACAGATTAAAGAGTTTGAATTAGAATCACAAAGAACGCTGGGTGATGATTTAGAAGAGATTGAAATTTGCAGTGCTTTTTACTCTCTGGATGCAAGTGCTTATGAAAACTTGCATGAGAAAATACAAAAGAGCGAATTTGACGCACTTAATAAAGATGTCGCTTCTTTAGGCTTTTGGCATCTTGATGAAATGGCTGAGAACTTTTTAGAAGGTAAAAATGTTAAGCTTGTTAGAAATTTAGATAATTTACTTAAAGATGCTTATGGCATAAATAACCCACAACTCTCAAGAGACAGCTTTGATTTAGATATTTTAGAAGAAAACGACGATGTAAAAGAACTTGTTGTTGCAAATGTGAGCCAGCTTTTAAAGGTACATTCAAATAAAAAAGTGACGCTTATCGCTGCGAATAATGCCACTATAAAACAAGCAGGTATTTTCGATACTGCGAATATGACAATTGTTACAGCACCCTATATTTTAAATATTATTACGCCTGATGAACTTGTTATTTCTTTAAACAAAGCAGATAAAAAACGCCGCCGCCGAAAAAGTTCAATTTTACTTGATGATTTAAAAGCGGGGGATTATGTTGTTCATGAAGATTACGGTGTAGGAATTTTTGAAAAAATTGAACAAGCCGAAATTTTAGGAGGAATAAAAGATTTTATTGTCATTAAATATGTTGGTGATGATAAAATACTTTTGCCTGTTGAAAATTTAGATTTTATAGACCGATATATTGCCGGAGGGGGTGCAACACCTGTACTTGACAGACTTGGCAAAGGAAGTTTTGGTAAACTTAAAGCCAAGGTACGTAAAAGACTGCTAGAAATTGCCGGACAAATTGTAAATACAGCAGCAGCAAGAGCTTTAATAAAATCACCAAAAATTACTTTGAGTAAAAAAGAGCTCCAGGAATTTGGGGCACTTTCTGGCTTTGATTATACAGAAGATCAGACACAGGCAGTCAATGAAATCATTCATCAAATGGGTTCAGGTCACATTATGGATAGACTTCTAAGTGGTGATGTAGGTTTTGGAAAAACTGAAATTGCTCTTAATACCATTTATGCAGCCTATAAATCAGGGTATCAATCGGCTTTTATTGTACCAACTACGCTACTCTCTGCACAGCATTGGCGTTCTTTAGATGAAAGATTTCAAGAACTTGGTTTACGATATGCAAAACTTGATAGATTTGTAAGTACAAAAGATAAAAATGCCATCATTAAAGGCCTTGCTAGCGGCGAAATAGATTGTGTTGTAGGAACACATACACTTTTTGGCTTAGAATTTAAAAAACTCGGTGTAGTGATTATAGATGAAGAACACAAGTTTGGTGTCAAGCAAAAAGAGAAAATAAAAGAGTTGTATCATAATGTGCATTTGCTTTCTATGAGTGCAACACCGATTCCTCGCTCACTTAATCAAGCACTCAGTTCAATTAAGACAATGAGTCAGCTTTTAACGCCTCCAAGTGAGCGTCAAGGTGTAAGAACTTTTGTAAAAGAGTATGATGAGAAGCTTATAAAAGAGGTCATATTAAGAGAACTTCGCCGAGGTGGACAAGTTTTTTATGTACATAATTCTATTGATCATATGCCTATAAAACTTGGTGAACTTCAGGCTTTACTACCAGATTTGAGGATGTTAATGCTACATTCAAAAATATCAGCTGTTCAAACGGAAAAAGAGCTGTTGAAATTTGAAGCAGGAGAATATGATTTAATGATAGCTACTTCTATTATAGAGAGTGGTATTCATATGCCTCGGGTTAATACAATCGTTGTTGATGGTGCAGACCGCTTTGGTATAGCAGACCTACATCAACTTCGTGGTCGTGTTGGGCGTGGAAGTGCTGAAGGATTTGCTTATTTTATTGTGCCCAATAAAGAAAATTTAACAGATGAAGCAAAAAAACGACTTTTAGCATTGGAATCGAACTCCTTTTTAGGCTCCGGTTCAGTTTTGGCACATCATGATTTAGAAATTCGCGGTGGAGGAAATCTTGTGGGTGATGCACAAAGCGGACATATCAAAAACATAGGCTATTCACTCTATTTGAGAATGCTTGAAGATGCCATAAAAGAGCTGAGTAACACAGTAGAAATAGAGCGAGCAAAGGTAGATGTGAAACTGACAATATCTGCTTTTATTTGTGATGAAATTGTCAAAGAAGATAGACTTCGTTTAGATATTTACAGAAGACTTTCACAATGTGAGAATGCACTTGAAATTTATGAAATAGAAGAAGAAGTGATTGATCGCTTCGGTGAACTCGATATACCGACAAAACAGTTTTTTGAACTGATGGTTATTAAATTGCTCTCTTTAGAGAAAAAGATAAAAACCATAACAAATTACGGTCAAAATATTACGTTTACCTATTTGAATAGTTCAAAAGAAACAATAAAATCAGCTTCTAAAGACGATGACGATATTATTAAAGCAACGCTTTATTATTTAAGAAATAACAAACCAAAGGTAGTATAAATTGAAAATTGCATTTGTAGGAGATATTGTCGGCAAGCCTGGCCGCGATATGCTCAAAGAGTACCTTAAAAAGATAAAAGAAGAAGAAAAAATTGACTTTGTTATTGTAAATTATGAAAATGCTTCCCATGGTTTTGGGTTAACGCTGAAAAATGCAAATGAGCTTTTTTCTTATGGCATTGATGTTATGAGCGGAGGAAATCACACTTGGGATAAAAAAGACATATTGCCTCTTTTTGATACGCATGAAATTCTGCGTCCGCATAATTATCCGCCTGAAGTACCTGGAACTGGGTGTAAAATATACGATGTAGCAGGTGAAAAATTGGCTGTATTAAATTTAATGGGTCATTATTCTATGCCTTATAGTGATAATGCTTTTCGCTGTGCACAAGAGAATGTAGAAAAATTACATGAAGAAGGCATACAAAACATATTTGTTGATTTTCATGCAGAGGCAACAAGTGAAAAGAGGGGAATGATGATGCTTTTGCAAGGCAAAATCAGTGCATTAATTGGAACACATACACATGTAGGGACAGATGATTTTCAAATCGCGCAAGGCACTGCATATTTAAGCGATATGGGACTGAGCGGATGTCGGGACAATGTTATAGGCATGGATGCAAAAGTGCCGATAAAGCAGTTTTTAACAGGGATGAAAGGGCATTTTGATATTCCAAAAAAGTGTAAAAAAATATTGCAGTTAGCTGTGATGGATATTAGTGAGGGCAGATGTAGTTGTGCATATAAATTAAAAGTATTTGATGATAATAGAGTTATAAAAACTGATGCATGGGTAGAAGATTAGGCAGTTATTTTATAATAATTGTCATTTTCTATATAAGTATTGACTATTTTTGATTTGAATGCACTGTTTTGTTGTAGATTTTTTGGTAATTTTATAGTGTCAGCGAGGGCAATTTTCGGTTTTGGCAAAAGAGAAAAAAGTTGTGAATTTTGACTGTAGGCACTTTGAGCACTCTGCATTGTATTAATTTTTGAAAACTTCGTTTGTGAGTAGTTTTTCTTGCTTTGGTTTTGTTGTTCTAAAAGTTGATGATTATGTAGACTTTTATAATTTGATATATAGTTCACAGGCATCTTTAATGAAGATGTAACGACCTTATCTAGCTGTTTGGAAAAAAGTTTCGAATCACCTGCCTGAAATGCTCTCTCATTTTTTTCTTGCGTACTTTCTTGAGGCTTATGCGTAGTTTTTTGTGGTATGTATGTATTATATGATGAAACAAACATCTCCTACCCTCCAAGAACTTACATTATTTTACCTATTATAGCATATAATATTTTAGTTTGTTATAATTATAAAAAATAAGGCGGAATGTATGCGGACAAATATTGTCATAGTAGAAGATGAAGAAGATTTATTAGAACTTTTAGAGTATACCTTACAAAAAGAAGATTTTGAAACCATAGGTTTTTTAAATACAAAGAATGTTGCACAAATCCTCGATGAAGAAGATGTTGATTTATTGATAATGGACAGGAATCTTCCCGGAGTGGAAGGGAGTGAGTTTGTGGCTAAACTCAGAGATGAAGGACTTGATATTCCAGTTATATTTTTAAGTGCTAAAGATAGTGATGAAGATATTGAACATGGTTTTTTAAGTGGTGGGGATGATTATATAACAAAGCCTTTTAATATGAAAGAACTTATTTTACGAGTGCGTTCTTTGCTAAAGCGAACATCAAAAAAAGTTCATGATGGCAAGATTGCTTTTAGAGATTTACTTTTAGATAAAAATAGTCGAACCCTCAGTGTTTCTGGCGAAAAAGTAGAAGTAACTAAGCTTGAGTTTGATCTTTTAGATGAATTTATTAGAAATAAAAATAGTGTGCTAGAGAGAGATTATTTACTTGAAAATGTATGGGGCGATAGTGAAAATTATCAGTATAAGACAGTGAATGTCGCTATAAATAGACTCAAAGAGAAGATAGATCCGGATAAAAGTAAAGACTATATACAAACAGTACGAGGGGTTGGTTATAAAATATGTTAGTAAAAATTATAGCAATTTGATATATTTTTTCTTTTTGTAGATTATCTCTGTTATATTTTTACTTTAGGAGTAAAAATGAGAGATTTTCAATCAATTATATATGTTTTAAAAGAGCAGGTTTCAGATGGTAGCAGTGAGAAAATTTATGATAAAGATATAGCAAAACTGCTCAATATCTCACAATCAAAATTTGCTACTATCAAAAAAAGAAATTCCACGCCTTTTGTTGCAATCTTAGAATATTGTCACAAAGAAGGTTTATGTTGCAGCGAAATCTTCTTTGATTAAATTTTTGACTGCACCGTTACTTTTTTTGCTTCAAACATCTCTATGGCTTTTTGAACCATAGGTTCTTTTGTAATATCTGTGCCGTTGCTTTCATCTTGAACAGAAGCTTCATTACAGTTTGTGACACAACTCGCAGCTCCTCCGGCTTCAATGTCTGCTAATGTGGAGCCACTTTGCATTTCAGGTTGTGGTGTTTGTGCTTGGCTAGGTTCCTCTTTATGTTGTACAACTTGCGTGCAGGCAATGCCTTTAATCTTTGTCTCAAAACTAAATGTTTCTCGTACAAGCTGCTTAATAACAGAGTAACCGTGTTTAAGAACTTTTTTGCACTCTTCATCTGCGCAACTTTCCCATGTAAGTGTATTTTCTTCATAAGAAACAAAGCTGATATGATTGCTAAAACACTCTCCGAGTGTATAATTTCTATCTTTTATTTTTGTGCTAAGTTCATAAAAGAGTTCAAGGCCTTGATTACTTACCACTTTTGGTGCCTCTGCTGGTACTATTGGTTCTTCTTCCTTTTGCTCTGCCTTTTCTTTCTCAATATTTGCAACTTTACCTTGCATTTCCGGTGTGGATTCCTGGACTTTTATTTTTATAGGAGCAGGCTTTGACTCTTCTTGGGGGATTATCAACTCAGGACGCTTTACATCTTTTTCAAAAGACTCTATCATTTGGTCGATTTCACGTATTTTAAGTGCTTCAATCATTTTGAAAAAGATCATAGAAAGTACAAATGAGCCATCGGCATTAATACTAAAGAGATATTTTGATTCACTGAGAATTCTAAAAAATCTATCAAGAACTAGCGTAGAAAAAAGAGCATCTTGATTATACATTTTATCTTTAAGGTAGGCTATAAGCTCATCAACAACCATTTCACTCTCATAATCTTCTAGTACTTTTGTATATTCAACGAGTTTGGCATAATCTTTTGCAAAAACAGCCAAAAAGAGGTCTGCTATAAATTTAGGATCAACAAGTCCAAGCATTTCTGTGACTGTTGCTACATCTACATAATTTTTAGAATAGATTATGGCTTGGTCGAGCAGGGTAAGGGTATCGCGGAGACTTCCGCTACCGCTTCTTGCAAGAATTTCCAAGGCATCTTCTTCATACTCTATTTTTTCAAGTTTAAGAATATGGGCTAAATGGTCAACTATTTTATTGGTTGCTATGCTTTTAAATCGAAAGTGCTGTGTTCGGCTTAAAATTGTTGCAGGTAGTTTAAGCGGGTCTGTTGTTGCCAAAATGAACTTTACATATTCTGGTGGTTCTTCAAGGGTTTTTAGGAGTGCATTAAACGCCTCTTTTGTAAGCATATGAACTTCATCAATGATGAAAATTTTGAATCTTGCAACGGCAGGTTTGTATTTTGTCTGCTCAATTAAATCACGAATATCATCTATTTTTCGACTGCTTGCTCCATCCATTTCTATGATGTCCATGTGACGGTTTTCTCTCGCCATAACACAGTTGGAACAGACGCCACAGGGCTGATGGCTCATTCCTTCTTCACAAATGAGTGCTTTTGCAAAAATACGGGCTGTTGAAGTTTTTCCGCTGCCTCGAAGTCCTGAAAAGAGGTAGGCATGCGAGAGTCTGTTTGAATCAAGTGCAAGTGATAAGGTCTGTGCTATGGTGTCTTGACCAATGAGTTCATCAAAGTTTGACGGACGATACTTTCTTGCTAAAACTTCATGCGCTTCTTTCACATTCATACTCCATTGTTAATTAAATAGATTTTAGCAGATATAGAGTTAAAAGGAAATTATTTATTTTATTGTTACGAGAGTATACAGTAAGCGAAAGTATTGATAAATAAAACATAATATGATTTTTTTTTGCTCTACTTGCACTACAATAAAATATTGAATAAATTAGAAAGGTAAAAAATAATGACAAAAACTCTTTTAGCAAATATAGAATCAATTCCGGCACTTCCTGAATCTGTTCAGGAAGTAGAAAGAATTTATAATAATCCAGATTCGACTTTTGAAGATATGCAAAAGGTGATAGAAAAAGACCCTCTTTTAACAGCAAATATTCTTCGTATAGTGAACTCTCCAGCATATGGAATTAAAAGTAACATTACAAGTATTAAGCAGGCCATTTCATTACTCGGAAAAGACGCGACCAGAACATTTGTACTTGCAAGTGCAGTTGATTCCAATTTTGAGATAGATCTCTCTCCGTACAATATGACAAAAGAGAAGTTTGCACTTGCATGTGACAGACAGCTTTCTTTAATGATTCATTGGCTTATGCGAAAAGAGTCTAAAAACCTCTCTCTTTTGGCTCCAGCAGCATTTTTAGTGGATATTGGTCGTGTTATCATTGCTAAAACACTTGTTGAAGACGGAAAAGTTGACATCATACAGCAAGCGCTTATGTCAGGAAAAGATATTGCAAGTGCAGAAAAAACTGCATGTGGTGCGCAAACAACAGATGTGACAGCGACACTCTTTCATAGATGGGGGCTTGATCCTGATATTGTTCATATCATTCGCTACAGTGATGATCCGGAAGGAACTGGACCGGATGAACAGAGAATGGCAGCAGAACTCAAAGCGGTGCGTGAGACTGTTATGCCAAATGGTGAGATAACAGAAGAGTCTATTGCAACGGCAAAAGAAACAATTGAAGAGTTTGCACTTGATTTGGAATTATATGAAAATGCTTTGGAAAAAATATTAAATACCTAAAATTAAAAATTGTTGATAAGAAAACTGCTTGAATATTTTATAAGGAGTTTTAGTTGATATAGAGTTAAAAGATTATATAATCTTTTAAAAATATCAAATGGTTCCTATGAAAAAATTTCAAGAATTACGCAAAAGAGCAAATAAATTTATTTATAAAAGCTATGAAATTCAATATGATGAAAATCAAATAGCTTTAAAGTTTCATTATCAGCTTGATGAAGAAGGAAATATTACCGACTTTTATCATAAGCTTTCAATAGCAAAAAATAAAAAAATCTCCACCGATTTTGAGATGCAAAATATTGTATTTCATATCGGTATGGCAGAAGCTATCAGTTATTATAAAATTGCAGTACCGCAAAAGTTTATTATAGAGTGTGGTAGTTTGAACGGGGAACAAAAAAACTGGTTTGCCAAACTTTACTTTAATGGTTTAGGCGAGTTTATTTATCTTAATAATATAAATGTTACACAAGAAGAACTGGTGCATTTTAGTTCTACATGTAAAGATGAAGCGTTTGGAAAAATATCTGTAAAAACGCAAGAAAATATTATTATTCCCATTGGTGGCGGGAAAGATTCTCTTGTCAGCTATGAGCTGCTAAAAGAAGAATTTCCCGAGGCGTTGATGTTTTCTATGAATCCTATTGTTGCTTCAAAAGAGATACTGAAAAAACACCCGCAAAATTCTATAGAGTTAAAACGCGAACTTGATTTAGAGAAAATTTTTGATTTTAACAAACGAGGCTATCTAAATGGGCACATCCCTTTTTCTTCTATTGTGGGGTTTATCTCTATTTGGCTGGGACTTTTATATAAAACAAAGTATATCGTTCTCTCCAATGAATCAAGTGCCAATGAAGAAAACATTATTTACAATGGACAAAAAATTAATCATCAGTACTCAAAATCTATAGAATTTGAAAATGATTTTCGACACTATATTGCAAAATTTGTAACAGATGATGTGGAGTATTTTAGTTTTTTACGTCCATTAGATGAGATACATATCGCTCAACTTTTTGCGACCTTTGCGAAAGAGCATTTTTTTACATTTCGCAGTTGTAATGTCGGTAGTAAACGTAATGAATGGTGCGGTAAATGTCCAAAATGCCTCTTTACCTACATTATGCTTTGTAATTATATACAAGACGCTGTTTTAGAAAAAATATTTGCTAAAAATATGCTTGATGATGAACAACTGCAAGAACTTTTTGATGCACTAAGCCAAAGTGATGCAGTCAAACCTTTTGAGTGTGTGGGAACGTATGATGAGGTAAATTATGCACTCAGTAAAAAATATAAGGCATATTCACAAGCAACATTGCCTTGTTTGCTCAAATATTATACACCGAAAAATATAAATTACAATCTACATGTAGATTATAACGGGCAAAATAATCTGCCACAAAAATTTAAAAAGATACTTAAACGTCATGTTGAAAAACTTAATTTCTGATTTAGAACAATACCCAAGCATTGGTATTTTTGGTTTTGGTGTAGAGGGAAAATCTTTTTATACTTTTGCTCAAAAATATTTGCCAAATACTAAGCTTGTCATTATAGATAAAAACCATGCCTCTTGTGATGCAAACTATCTGAAAAAGCTAGGTGCTGTAGATTTAGTTGTAAAATCACCCGGCATATCTTTGTACAATCTTGGTATTGATTATAAGGCATATAACTTTACATCAACAACAGAATTACTGCTAAAACACTACAAAAATCAGATAATCGGTGTAACCGGAACAAAAGGGAAAAGTACACTTGTAACACTCCTTTATGCATTACTGCAAAATGCGGGTAAAAAAAGTGTTTTATGCGGTAATATCGGCATAGCGGCTTTTGATATACTTGAAAATCTTGATAACGATACAACGATTGTTATGGAATTATCATCGCACCAGCTTTTACATGTAAGATATTCACCACATATTGCCATTATAACGAATTTGTTTGAAGAACATTTGGATTATTATAAAGATTTAGAAGAGTATTATAGTGCAAAGTATAATATCTTTTCTCATCAAAACAATAAAGATATTTTTATTTATAATCTCAAAGAGTCAATATTTAAAGGCTTAAATGTTTCTAAAAACAGTTTAAAATACCCAATAGATTTTCAATTGCAAAACGGCTTTATTCATACAGCAACACTGCAAATACTCGAAAAACTTCGAGCTATTTTAGGTATTGATACGAATATATATCTTCGAACTATGCAAGAGTTTAAAACACTGCCACATAGACTTGAATTTGTACAAAAAATTGATGGTGTTTCTTATATCAATGACTCTATAGCAACGATTCCAGAAGCGACGATGGAAGCTGTAAAAATTTTAAAAGATGTTGATACTCTTATACTTGGTGGGAATGATAGAGGTGTGCATTATGAGGCATTGATACAATTTTTGCAAAAGAGTAGTATTAAAAATATTATACTTTTTTCCGATACTGGTAAAAGTATATATAATATTTTACAAGCAAAAGAGAAAAAGAAAAAGCTTTTTTTTGAAAATAACTTGCAAGAGTGTGTAAAAAAAGCTTATAATGTCTCAAAGAGTATAGTGTTATTCTCTCCGGCAGCTTCAAGTTTTAATGAATATAAAAATTTTATGCAGCGTGGAGATGAATTTAAAAGTCTTGTAAAAAATTTAGGAGGATGAAAAATGCCCTTTATAGATGTTGATGAAGATAATTTTTATGAAATTATGGCAAGAGAGTTTGAAAAAGAAAAAGTTGTTGTTTTAAAGTTTGGTTCTGAATATTGTGATGCATGTCAAGTTATGGAAATGGAGCTTGAAGAGTTATGTGACAGGCTTCATAATGTTTCAGTATTAAATATTGACTGTAATGCTTCGGGGTATTTAATGCAACAATATTTGATAGAAGAAGTCCCAACGACAATTGTTTTTCACAAACCTGATAAACAATTATTTTATAGAACAGGCATTATGCTTGCAGATGATATGGTTGAGGTAATCGTTAAGCAAGGGAATATATAAATATGGATGAATCTAATGAAAAATGACAAGTTGCCTCTCGCATTTGTGAAAAAAGTAAAAGATGTCATTAACAATGAATATAAATTAGAAAATGAAGAAGAAAAGGTGTTGCCGGATGGATCTGTTCATTGGATTCAAACAAGTGTGCTGCCAATTTTTGATGATAATAATATAAAAATTGGTGAAGTTATTGTAAATTATGATGTAACTGATAAAAAAACTTTTGAAAAATTGGCTATTACAGATGGTCTTACAGGTTTGTATAACAGAAGATATTTTAATGAAACTCTTAAACGGGAGATAAGCCGAGCAACGAGAGATAAAACGTTTGTTTCTTTTTTGATGATTGATGTAGATTTTTTTAAAAAGTATAATGATGCTTATGGTCATGATGCCGGAGATAAAGCACTTATAGCTGTTTCAAATGTTATTTTAGAATCTTTACAACGAGGGGGAGATTTTGCTTTTAGATTGGGTGGTGAAGAATTTGGTATACTCTTTTCCAGGGTAGATAAAGAAGATTCTCTTCTTTTTGCAAATAAAATTCGGAAAAATATTGAAGCACTTCATTTGGAACATTGTAATTCATCAGTAGCAAAGTATATTACCATATCGGTTGGGTTGTTGGTCGTAGATTTTGCAAATGAGAATGTTGATGCAGATGGTTTTTATACTATGGCAGATGATGCTTTGTATCAGGCAAAAAACGAAGGCCGCAACAAAGTTGTTGCCTATGAAAACGATGAGTTAGAGTTTTTTTAAACTCTAATTTGTATTCATACTCTCTAAAAATTCTTCGTTTGTAGATTTTTTACCCATAGTATTATAGATAAATTTCAGAGCTTCTACCTCGTTATCTTGTTTATGCAACATTTGACGTAGAATAAATACTTTTTGAAGTACCTCAGGACCGATGAGAAGTTCATCTTTACGTGTTCCAGATTTTAAAATATCAATAGCAGGGTAAATACGTCTGTCGGCAATTTTTCTATCAAGCACGACTTCCATATTACCGGTACCTTTGAACTCTTCAAAAATAACTTCATCCATACGGCTTCCTGTATCTACAAGGGCAGTGGCAATAATAGTTAAACTTCCACCATGCTCAATGTTACGAGCAGCTCCAAAGAAACGTTTTGGTTTATGAAGTGCGTTGGCATCCACACCACCAGAGAGTACTTTTCCACTTGAAGGTGTTACTGTATTGTAAGCACGGGCTAAACGTGTAATAGAATCAAGTAAGATGACGACATCACGCCCGAGTTCAACTCTACGTTTTGCTTTTTCTATAACCATCTCAGCAACTTTAACATGGTTTTTTGCAGGCATATCAAAAGTCGAGCTGTAAACTTCACCTTTGACACAACGTTCCATATCTGTGACCTCTTCTGGACGTTCATCAACAAGTAATACTATTAAATCAACTTCAGCATGGTTTTTTGTAATACCATGTGCTATTTCTTTAAGAAGCTCTGTTTTACCACTTCTAGGAGGTGCAACTATAAGTCCACGTTGCCCTTTTCCAATAGGGCAAAAAAGGTCCATCATACGACCTGTAAGTCCTTTTTCACGGTATTCTAAATTTAGTTGTTCTGTTGGGTAAAGAGGTGTAAGGTTTTCAAAAAGTGGTCTTTTTTTACTCTCTTCTGGTGGTAGGGAGTTGACAGCTTCTATTTTTATAAGTGCATAATATCTTTCTTGGTCTTTTGGAGGACGAACTTGACCGGTTACTACATCTCCGTTTCTGAGTGCAAAACGTTTGATTTGCGTATTTGAAACGTAAGCATCATTAATACTTTCATTAAAGCTTTGATCAATAGAACGAATAAAGCCGTAACCGTCCTGCATAATCTCCAAAATACCGCTAAAAAGAATGTATCCGCCTTGGGCAGTTTGTGCTTTGAGTATCTCAAAAATAACATCTTGACGTTTAAGCTCATTTGGTTGTTCAACACCAAGTTTTACTGCCATATCAATAAGATCGCCAATACTTTTTGTGCGAAGTTCTTCAACGCTCGAACCTTTTACTGGTGTGTGTGTTCTTGATTTTGAATTATTGTGTTTATGATTATTTTTTGTATTTGTGTTTTTTGTATTTGTATTTTTACGAGATTGTGTGGAAGATGTGTTTTCACTCATATGTATGACTGCCTTAACTGTGTTAGATTGTTATTGTAGGAAAGATTAAAAGATACGTTAGGTATCTATCTTGTTGGTGCAATTTTACAATAACAAGAGAGCCATTGTCAAGTTTTTATCTTTTTAGGATGTTTATAGCCTCTACAACAGCCGAAATTTCGAGCTTTGCCTCAGCTAATGTTTTTTGTGTTCTCTCTGCGAGTTTACGTACTTCATCGGCAACAACTGCAAAACCGCGTCCATGCTCCCCTGCACGAGCTGCTTCAATGGCAGCATTTAAAGCCAAAAGATTTGTTTGTTCTGCTATATCTGCGATTGTGTCAAGGACATTAGATATTCCTTGACTTTGTGCTTGTAAATCTGAGAGGTTTTCATCAAAATTAGAACTATTTTGTTCTTGTTTGGCAATATCTGCCTTATACATAATGCAATCATTTTGCAATTGTTCTTTTTGCTCTTTTAAAGTGTTGATTTTTTTGTTTATTGTTTCTATATTATTTCTACATGTAGATTCTACGCTTTGCAACTCTTCTTCTACAGTCTGTTTTTGAAGCAATAAATCTTTATGTTTATTTTGTAATGTTTCATAATTTTTAAAAGAGAGTGCAAGCTCTTTATCTTTCGTGTTTTTGATACGTTCGAGTTCTGTATGCAAGAGAATGTTTTGTTTGTGCAATGCATCTAATTGTTCATTATCTTTTTCTTCCTCTTTTTTATTCCATAGGAGATAACCAATAATAAGTCCGGCTATAAGCATAGCAACTGCAAGTAAAATGCTTACAATATAAGAATTTTTCTCTTTTGTTATATATTTTGTTTTGTAGATAATTTTATTTTTATAAATAATCTCTTTTTTGACTTTTATCGCTTTTTTTGCCATTAAATTGAGAGCTGCATGTCCCATTTTCAAATAAAGTTCTTTTATTTTTTGTATTTTTTTTGGCTGAATATGTGACTTGTCGAGTGCTGCAATAGATGCTAAAGTTCTTTCTTTGATACGTTTAAGTGAATGAAGATTTTCTTTATCACTTGCCAAAGTAGAAGTGATTTTATCATGGCTTGAGAGAATAAGAAAATAGAGTGCTACCTTTTGTTCGGTGGGTAAATCTTTAGAAATAGCATCTATTTCGCTGTTGAGTGCCATATAACTTTTTTGAAGTTCTGAGGCAAAGAGAGAAAAATTTATAAGTAAAAGTAAAATAAGTATTTTCATGCTTAATGGGTAAGCATAATATGTTCCTTTATCAAATTTAAATAATGTTTTGTATAAAATAGCATTATGAAAAATAAGTATAAAATTTTAGTAACAAATGATGACGGTTACGAGGCAAAAGGTTTGCTCTCTTTAGTAGAAGCATTACGTGAACTTGATGATGTTGAAGTGACTGTTGTAGCTCCTGCGAATGAAAAATCAGCCTGTGGACACTCTTTGACATTGACAAAACCCCTGCGTTTTGTTGGAATCAAAGAGAATTTTTTTAAACTTGATGATGGTACACCTACCGATTGTGTTTATCTCTCTTTAAATGCAATTTATAAAGGAGCAAAGCCTGATCTTATTGTAAGCGGAATCAATCGGGGTTCAAATATGGGTGAAGATATCACCTATAGTGGAACTGCGGCAGCTGCAATGGAAGGTGTTTTACATAATATTCCTTCTATCGCAATTTCTCAGGTGATGGATTTTACAAATCCAAAGGGTGATTTTTCTCTTGCACAACAAACTATAAAAAAAATAGTAACAAAAATACGAGAAGATGCCTTTCCTCTAAGTGAGAGAGAGTTTTTAAATATCAACATTCCTCCTGATGCACAAGAAGCCCAAATAAAAACTACGTATTGTGGGTATAGAATTTACTCCAATGAAGCCGATGTTCACAGTAATCCTAGAGGTGAAGAGCATTACTGGCTGGGACTGCATCCACTGAATTTTACTCCAAGAGAGGGTGTGAAAGGTTTGAGTGATTATGAAGCAATTCGTGATGGATTTATATCTATAACTCCGATTATGCTAGATTTGAGTGCTTATAAAAGTATAAAAAAACTAGAAGATTGGCTTGATTGATGGAAAAATATGACCGTATAAAACTAATACTTAAAGATGATTTTGACAAACTCGCTGATGCAAAAGTTTTACTTTTAGGTGTCGGAGGCGTGGGCAGTTTTTGTCTGGATTGTCTTTATAGAAGTGGTGTGCAAAATATTACTATAGTAGATTTTGACACGTATGATAGATCTAATCAAAATCGACAAATGTGGTCAGAATTACATGAGGATGAGGTGAAAGTAGAAGCACTGAAAAAACATTATCCTCACCTTAAAATTATTCAACAGCGTATAGATGAAGCATGGGTAAACTCTTTTGATTTTGATGCATATGATTTGGTGCTGGATGCTATAGATGATAGACATGCAAAAGTAGCCCTCGCACAAAAGTGCTATAAAAAACTTATATCTTCTTTTGGCAGTGCAAAAAGGTTAGACCCTACTAAGGTACAGGTAGATGATATTAGCAAAAGCTACGGCGATAAATTTGGTTCAAAAATCAGATATGAGCTGAAAAAACGTGGCTTTAAGAAAAAATACACAGTGATTTTTTCAAGTGAAGAGGCTGCCGTGAAAGAAAAAGGTAGCTTTATGGGTGTTACGGCAACCTTTGGGCTGACTATGTGTGCACAAGCTATTAAAAAGATAAGAGAAGGAAAATAAAAATTGTTTGATTTTTTAGATAGTGATTGGTTTAATATAACTTTGCAAATCGTTTTTGTGATTGCTTTGATATATGATGTAAGAAAGTACCGTCAAACAAAGAAAAAAGAGTATATACTTAATATCGTGTTGACAATTGGGTTTGCTATTTGGGTGCTGTACCCTTATTATATCTCTTATTCAGGCTGGAAGGATTCTCAAAAGCAAGAGATGATTTCACATTGCAAAGGCGATGAAAACAGCACAAAACTTTGCAAGTGTCTCGATGATGCAACATTTAAAAATTACACATATAAAGAGTATAAAAATATAGATAAAAATGCAAGTGATTATAAAGATTTTTTAAAAGATGCGAGAGAGGACTGTTTAGATGACTCATGGTTTTAACGTAAATGATGATTTAGTTTGTGAAGGCATAATAGGTGACGGTTGTGGCGGCGGAAGACTTTTCATTGTGAAAGAGAGTACGCTTATAGCGTATGATCCACAAACCAAATCTGAAT
>JALUXS010000078.1 GCA_027013185.1 Sulfurimonas sp. | reverse complement strand
AGGAAGCTGTTCTCTCATAATTTGATTATACTCATCTGCCATCCAACCCATAATTGTTGCATTTGTGTACATATCCGGTGCTGGTATGTCTCTTTTTGGACCTATAATGTCTGCGATTGCACGAATGTATCCGCGGCTCAGACGCTCAAGTTCAAGTTTTGAGAGCAGTTTTGCATCCACAACAACACCGCCTTTAGCTCCACCAAAGGGAAGCCCTGCCACCGCACACTTAATTGTCATCCAAAAAGCAAGCGACGTCACCTCATCAATACAAACATTAGGATGAAAACGAATCCCACCCTTTGTCGGGCCTCTTGTATCATCAAACTGCACTCTATAACCTGTAAATACCCGTAGACTTCCATCATCCATCCGAACGGGGATATTAACGGTAAGATTTAATTTAGGTTGTGCCAGCCTTTTTACAATATCTTCAGGCAAATTCATTAACGGTAAGATTTTATGCAGTCTGCTTTTTGCATCATCAAATAAATTTTTCATTTTCTTTTTCCTTTAAATGCTTAAGTTGCACAACAACTCAACTCTTTTACGCTTTTAGTAAATGTAATCGCTGCAAGTTTTATGCCCTCACTCAATGTCAAATATGGATGCAACATCTCTTTTAGCTCTTCTACTTTTATACCAAATTTCATCACAACCGCCACTTCCATTAGCAGTTCTGAACCTTCAGGTGCCAAAATTCTTGCTCCTACTAAAGTATCATCTTCTATATTACGTACAAGCTTTATAAATCCGCGTGTATCTCGGGCTGCAAGTGCACGTGGTACATAACTTAGAGGCAGCATGGCAGTATCTACATGTAAGCCTGCTTGTTCAGCTTGCAACTCATCCATTCCAACACCTGCAACTTGTGGATCTGTAAAAATCACCCAAGGCAACACTGAAAAATCTGCCGCTTTTTTTTGAGAGGAGAACATATTATTTATAGCTACTTTTGCTTCATACGCAGCAGTATAGACAAACATATTTTTTCCTAAAACATCTCCTGCCGCATAAATATCAGCTTGCGTAGTTTGTAAATATTCATCTACTTTTATACCTTGATTGCGTTCAAGTTCTATACCGATTTTTTCAAGATTCAGGCCTTTTGTATTGGCTCTTCTGCCTGTTGCCACTACAATTTTATCTGCAGTAAATACCTTTTTACTTCCATTTACAAGAGAAACCACATCCACATGCCCCGTATTTTGAGAAATACTCTGCACCGCATTTCCTGTCACTATAGAGATGCCCTCTTCTTTAAAATATCTGCTCAACTCATCCGTAATATCACTCATTTGTGTTGAAAGAATCCTCTGTGAACGCTGTAAAATCGTTACTTTTGAACCCAGTCTTGAAAACATTTGTGCCACTTCCAAAGCTATATAGCTCCCGCCTAAAACAATAAGAGACTCCGGCAATTCTTCAAGTTCAAAAGCCTCTTTGTTTGTCAAATAATCCACCATATTTAAGCCTTTTATATCAGCAATCATAGGTGAGGCACCATTACATATAAGAATATGCGTCCCTTGAATAACTCTAGTGCCGACCTGCACACTCTTTACATCTACAAATGTAGCATATCCTTTTACAAGTTCAAAGTTTTGCATATCTTTTATGATGTTAATATACTTCTCTTCTCGCAGATTCTGCACAAGTTTTTCTTTTGATTCTATCAGGGCATGAAAATCATTCACTTTTGCACTTGATTTTACACCCTCAAAAGGATTATGATTTGCCTTATAAATAGTTTCCGCCGATCGAATAAGGTTTTTTGAAGGTACGCACCCGACATTTACGCACGTCCCGCCTATTGGCAAACCGTCGTTTATCATTGTTACTTTCACACCCAGTCGATTCGCTTCAATAGCCGCCGAAAAAGCAGCAGAACCCCCACCAAGTATAATCAAATGATTTTCATTCCCTAAGGTTTTCATTACAAACTCCTCTCATAAGTGCCTGATTTTACATCTTTTTTGTGTACACTTTGTGTAACACTCTCACAGAAGCTACACACTTTTTAGGTACAATTCAAATACTAAAAAAATAAAGGAAACATAGATGAAACGGGTCGTATTAGGTATTATATTCTTCTCCAGCATTGCACAGGCTATAAGTTTGCATGAAATTATCGATACTTCTTTGGCTAAAAATCCCTCCCTTGAGTCCATAAATGAAAGAATTCAAGCGAATAAACACACCATAGAAGTTTCTGACCAATTTGAAAATCCTCAACTGCTCATTACAAAAAATACTCTAGGTACAGAACAGGCAATGAGCAAATCAGTATTGAGCGTACAACAAAAAATTCCTTTTTACAACAAAAGAGCAACAAACAAAAAAATTGCACTTGCTCAAGATGAAGTTTTAAGCGAAAAATTACAAGCTGCGAAAACAAAACTTGTTGAAAAAATCAAAAGTGAAGCATATACAATTTGGAAATTGGGTGAGCTTTATAAGATTATAGATGAGTATGTAACTCTTACAAAACAAAATGTAGACTTATATGAATCGTATACAAGCATTAATGAAAATCAACATATAGGCATTATGAAAGCAGAACTTTCTCTCTCAGACTTACAAATTCAAAAAAGTGCTTTACGTGCGAAAATAGCTTCCGCTTACGCAAGACTTTCTTATTTAGCAGCTTTTAAAGTCAAACATTTAGATATAAGTTTACAAATAGGTAAAAAACCAAATCTTGCACTCTTACAAAAAAACTTAATCAATAATCCGGACATTAAAATAAAAGAAAAAGAGCTACGTAAACAAAATGCAAAACTACAAATGGCAGATATCAACAACTACCCTGATTTTAATCTCATTGCAGGGTATAACTACAGAGAAAATTTTGACAACTATTTTACTTTTGGTCTTGGAATAAACCTACCAATATATGGTACAGAAGATTATAAAGAAGAAGAAGCCCGTGCTTTAGTTTTGTCTGCTGCAAGTCAAAAAGCAGACACACAAATATCTGTTAATGCAACACTGGCATCTTATTATGCACAAATGCTCTCTGCCTATGAAATATATCATATTGTCCAAGATGATGCACTGCCTCAGGTAGCACATATGTTTGAACTCTCCAGCTCTTCCATCTCAATAGGTTCAGATTTATTTAAATATATAGATGTGCTTTTCCAAAAGTTGGATTTGGAACAAAAAAGCATAAAAGCAGTCGCAAATTATAATTTAGCCGAGGCAAAAATTTCACAACTTCAAGGAGAAATACAATGAAAAATTTAAGATTTATACTACTTTTAACACCATTCATACTGTTTGCAAAAGGGCCAAGCGTTGAACAGCTTTTTTCAGTACAAACTGTTAAGGTAAAAAAAGAGAGTGCCAATCACAGTAAAAAAAACTACGGGTATGTCGTAGCTAACCAAGCAACAGTGTATGAAATCAGCCCACGATTTGGAGGCTATGTTGAAAAACTTTATGCTGATAAGATTTATAAATACGTAAAAAAAGGCGAGCCTTTAGCTGTTGTTTATTCTCCTGAAGTTTACAAAGCAAAAGAGGATTATATCAACTCATACAAATACACAAAAAATAGAACGAACAAAGGTATGCTTAAAAGTGCCAAGCTGAAATTATCTCTTTTGGATGTCGCTCCACAGGAAATAAATGAGGTGATAAAAATGAAAAAAGCTTCACCAAATACAACTATTTATGCTCCACAAAGCGGTTATATCTTTGTTAAAAACATCAATGACGGTTCAGCCTTTAACGCAAAAGCAAATCTTTTTGAAATAGTCAATCTTGATGATATTTGGGTGGAAGCTAGAATTTTTGAAGATGATATACCATGGATGAAAAAAGTCAACAATTTTATGGTAAGTTTTAAAACGACAAACAATGTTTACAAGGCAAAGGCAGAACTTTTATACCCAAAACTTAATCCTAAAGAAGCGACATTGACATTACGACTACATATAAAAAATTCCAGACATGAGTTATATCCGGGTATGTATGCGACTATACTTTCTCATGATAAAGCAAAAGAGTACTTAACCCTACCCCAAACGGCAGTTATACTCAAAGACGGAAAATATTATGCCTTTATTGTCGGTGAATTTGAAGGAGAGTACGACCCTGTAGCAGTCTCTGTAAAAATTCTTAATAATACGACCTATATCATCACAAGTGGATTAAAAGCTGGTGATACAGTAGTCAATAATGCTCTGTTTATGATGGACAGTGATGCACAAATCAATGGGCTTTACTAGGAATATATGATGATAGAAAAACTCATAGCATTTAGCATAAAAAATAAATTTTTAATATTGATGGCAGCACTCTTTCTTATCGCAGGGTCTATATGGAGTATGAAAAACACTCCTCTTGATGCATTGCCGGATTTATCTCCGCCACAAGTAATTGTACAAATAAACTGGTCGGGGCAATCCCCTGAAACTGTCGAAGAACAGGGAACATACCCTTTGGTTTCTCAATTTTTGGCGATAGCTGGTATTAGCACGGTTCGTGGATACTCTACATATGAGACAGGTCTTATTTATATTATATTTAAAGATGGTACTGATTTATACTGGGCAAGAAGTCGTGTACTTGAACAGTTGGCTTCTATTCAGTCAAGTCTGCCTAAAAATATGAATGTAACACTTGGGCCTGATGCAAGTGGTGTCGGCTGGGTATATGAATATGCACTCAGTTCAAAAACAAAAAATTTGGCACAGTTAAGAACTCTGCAAGATTATTATTATAAATATGCACTTATGGGCGTTGACGGTGTCAGTGAAGTCGCTTCTGTCGGTGGTTTTGTACCGACATATCAAGTGACAATAAATAATGACAACCTTGTAAAATATAATCTTGGCATCAAAGATGTAGCTGCTGTTTTAAAGAAAAACAATAATGATACCGGAGGCAGGATTGTAATAAAGAATGGTTTTGAATGGATGGTTCAGGCAAAAGGCTATGTAAAAAACCTAGATGACATCAGAAAACTCGTTGTGACGACAAGAGGTGGTGTGCCCATTACCCTTGGTCAACTTGGTAGAGTAGAACTCACGCCTGCACCACGTCGTGGTTTAGCTGATTTAAACGGAAAAGGCGAAGTTGTTGGAGGTATCGTTTTAGTTCGTTACGGAGCTGATGTTTATTCGGCGATACAACGCATAAAAGCAAAAATGAAAACGCTTAAAGTTGACGGTGTCGATGTTACAACTGTTTATGACCGTTCGGGTTTAATTGACGGGGCAGTTGAGACGTTAAAACATACACTTATCGAAGAGAGTATTATTGTTATTATAGTTATTGGTTTGTTTTTATTGCACCTGCGTTCTTCTTTAATCGTATTGATTATTTTACCTCTTACTGTAGGTGTAACCTTCTTACTAATGAAAATGTTTGGAATCGGCTCAAATATTATGAGTTTGGGAGGTATTGCCATAGCCATAGGTGCCATGGTTGACGCTTCCATTGTTATGATAGAAAATGCCCATAAATCACTCCATAAGTTTGAACACAAGCATGAAAGGATGCCTACAGATAAAGAGAGAATAGATGTAATTTTAAAATCATCTCAACTTGTAGGTCGTCCTATTTTCTTTGCTTTGGCACTGATTGTTGTCTCTTTTTTACCTATATTTGCACTCAATGGACAAGAAGGTTTGCTTTTTACACCTCTTGCCTTTACAAAAACATTTGCTATGGCTGCAGGAGCACTTTTAAGTATTACCCTTGTACCTGTACTTATGATATTTTTTGTAAAAGGGAAAATAATTCCAGAAAATAAAAATCCTCTCAATAGATTTTTTATCTGGCTGTATCGTCCCATTATAGTCTATGGTTTAAAAATAAAATATCTTGTTATTGTACTGGTTCTGCTCTCTCTTGGCTATATGTATCCACTTTACAATAGTCTTAAATGGGAATTTATGCCAATGCTTAATGAACAGACTTTTATGTATATGCCTGTAACACCTTACGGCATAAGTATAGATCAGGCAAAAGCATTAACACAAAAAACAGATAAGATTATAAAATCCTTTCCTGAGGTTGACAATGTTTTTGGAAAAGCCGGACGTGCAGGCACTGCAACTGACCCTGCTCCATTAGGTATGCTTGAGACCATAATTACTCTCAAACCAAAATCTGAGTGGCCAAAAGGTATGACCTATGACAAACTTAGACAAGAGATGGAAGATGCTCTGCAGGTACCGGGGCTTACAAACTCATGGACATACCCAATACGAGGCCGTATAGATATGCTTTTAAGCGGAATCCGAACACCTATAGGGATTAAACTTTACGGAAAAGATGCAGCAGGATTACAGAAATACGGTAAGCTTATAGAAGAAAAATTGCGTGAGTATGATAAAACACTTTCTGTATTTGCCGATCAGGCAAGTGCAGGTTACTTTATCTATCTGGATTTAAACGAAGAAAAAATGCAAAGATACTCACTTGATAAAAATACACTCCTAGAGTACACCTCTTTAGCAATTGGAGGTTTGAAAGTCTCTACCATGTATAAAGGCTTGGAGCGTTACCCTATATCTTTAAGACTTGAAGGAAATGAAAGAAGAAGTTTAGAAAGTATTAGAAATATTCAAATAAAAACAAAACTTGGGTTTGTACCACTGAGTACCTTTGCAAAAGTTTACTATAAACAAAATGCTTCGGTTATAAAAAGTGAAATGGCAGCCCCTGTTACATTTATATATATCACGGCAAAAGAGGGTATTACTGCTACAGAGTATCAAAAAGGTGCTCAAAAATTTATAGATCAGATTAAATTTGAACCGGGGTATTATATAGACTGGGCAGGACAATCAAAATACTTAGAGAGTGCTATGAAAAAAATCGTTTGGATTATTCCGGCAGTTTTAATCTTTATTTTACTGCTTATTTATATGGCATTAAAAAAGATGGTACCCACACTTATAGTATTTTTTACCCTGCCTTTTGCTCTACTTGGTGGTTTAATTTATGTAGATATACTTCATTTTGCCATGAGCATAGCTGTTGTTGTCGGTTTTCTGGCTCTACTTGGTGTTGCAGCTGAAACAGCCATCGTTATGATTGTTTATTTACAAGAAAGCGTAGATGAATCCAAGCAAATGCATGGCAAAGATTTTAACCATAAGTACTTAAATGATGCCATTTATGATGGAGCCGTTCAACGTGTACGCCCAAAACTTATGACAGTTTTTGCCATTATTGCCGGTCTTGCACCGATTATGTATACACACGGAATAGGAAGTGAAGTTATGCAAAGAATCGCAGCTCCTATGCTAGGAGGAATTATAAGTTCTGCTGTTTTAAGTCTTGTCATTATTCCAATTTTATTTGAAATTTACCACACTTATGTTTTAACATCGGTGGTATCGGAATTTAGTTCCAGAGATGCAAAACGACAACTTGATAAAAAAGAGGAAAGTTAATCCTCTTTTTTATCTCATAGTACTTTTAATTTGTGTTACAAACTCTGTAATATCATCATGTAAATCTTGTAAATCTTCTTCATGCTCTACCTCATCTGCCAAAATTTGAGAAATCATATTGTAACTAATGATGTCTTTATCTTTAAAAGTATCTGCTAGTGAAGAGTAAACACTTATAGCACACTGCTCCCCTTGTATAGAGTCCTTGAGAATGGCAACAACATCAAAACTTTGTGGTTCTTTATAGCCACAACTGCTCTGTGTAAACCACTCTTGAGGATGTAAAAGCGGCGTTCCCCCAAGCTGTATTATTCTGTTTGCAAGCATATCGGCATGTCGAAGCTCATCATTGGCATGTTGCGTCAGCTCTGCAAAGACAGCATCTTTCATAATGCCCTTAATCACCTTTGCTTCTATAAAGTACTGATAATATGCCAACCACTCATCAGCATATGCCTTATTAAGGAGCCCTACTACTTCACTTACTTGTATACCTTTTATAATTGAACTTCCTCGTGTTGCCATAATATGTTCCTTATATAACTATAATTTATACAAGTATAAGGCAACTCCTCTTAAAGGAAAATTATTATTTCTTAAAACGTAAAATAAACTTTGTCCCTTCACCTAGTTTTGAGTCCACCAAAACATCTATATCATACTCATCGCAAATCTGTTTTACAATGCTTAAACCCACGCCAAAACCACCCGCTATATCAGATGCTCGTGTATATATTTTAAAAATCTCATCAAGTTTATTTTTTGCAATGCCTACTCCCTCATCTTCTATAGTGAAAGAGTCCTTCTTTAATTGTATTGTTATTGAACTGTGCGGCATAGAGTATTTTATGGCATTTGAGAGTAAATTTGAAAAAAGTAATTCGGCTCGTGATGGGACAATTCTAAAAGGGACATCTTCAAGATGCATTTGTATATCTATTTTCTTTGCCTGCGTTAATTCTGTATAATATTGCACAGTAGAAATAAGTATATTTTTTAAATTTACTTCTTTTTTTTCTTGTGTTTTTTGTTTAAAATTTAAAAAGGCAAGTGATTTGGAAATACCTTCGAGTTGTTTTATGCTAATAGAAATATTTGTAAGTATCTTTTTATCATACACTCCCTTTTGTATAGCTCTACTTGTACTCATACCAAGTGCCGTAACTGGTGTATTTAATTCATGTGAAACATCTTGTATAAAAGATTCTATCATTTCTATACGTTTATGAATCGGTTTCATAAAAAGTTTTGCAAGTATAATAAAAATAATAATAATAAAGAAAAAACCTATACTCATACTACTGAGTACCAATATTTTCAGTGCATGCAGTTTTTTAAAATAAAGATTTGTTTTTACAACCACATATTCTATATTTAGATGTTCTTGCGGTGCGTCTGATACCAAAATTTTATACCCATTTTTTTCAAAGTAACCTCGTTTATAGTCTGTTGCTTCATCTGTAGGAATCAGCGTATATTCAAACTCTTTTTCATTTGGGAGCTGAAGCACTTTTGCTTTCATTTGTGCATTAATAATGAGCCCTGAAAGTTTATCGGCTATATGATTGAGTTTATAATATGTCTCATTTTCAAGGGAGTTTTTTTGTGCATTGTAGTACCAATAACCTGTAAAAATAACAAAAAGAAAGGAAGAAAAAAGATAGAGCGATACAAAGGAATAAAACGATTTTTTTTCCAAATCATTCAAATTTGTATCCTTCGCCTCGTACATTCATAATATGCTCTTTGCCAATATATTTTCTAAGATTTTTCACTAAGGTTCGAATGGCATCATCACCCGGCATATTTTCATACTCCCAAAAATTTTGTAAAATTTCATCGGAGCTTACGACTCGGTGCCTGTTTTTATAAAAATAGTGCAGACATTCGCTCTCTTTTTGCGAGAGTTTCACTCTTTTATCTGCTATTTCAAGTATATGCATTTTTGTATCAAAAACTATATTTTTGGCTAATTGTATACTACTTTGAAGTCCAAAATGTCGTTTGATATTTTCTATTCTTTGTGCCAATTCTTCCAAATCAAAAGGCTTTTTTATATAATCGCTTGCACCTGCCCCAAAAGCAGATTTTAGGTACTTTATATCTTCAAAAGCCGTAATAAATAGAGCTGGTGTTTCATCATGAAACTCCCGAAGTTCTTGTAAAAGTGATATACCGTCGCCATCAGGAACATTAATATCAAAAATATACAAATCAAATTTCTGCTCTTCGCAAAACTTCAGTGCTTTTTTCATACTGTAAGTATGTACCACTTCATAATTATCTTCTAAAAAATCAACTAAAATATTTGCCAGTGCCGTATCATCTTCAAGTAAAAGTATTTTCATAAAGTATTGTAGCAAATTTACACTGCTTTTTGTATCTCTTTTATAGCTTTTCCTACATCTCCCAAACAACATCCACCACTTGGGTTAAGTATTTCACATGAACATCCGGGGTTTTCCATTTTTCCTTTAATATCTTCAAGTGCTTTTGTTTCACCTGTTGCCTCTAGCTCGGCTTTTATTTTCTCTTTTGTCCACTCAAAACAGTAACATACTGTAGCAGGTTTTGCACCCTCTTTGAGTCCGACAATTACATTCATATCATCTTGTGTTAAAATCTCATTATTTCTAAAATAGACAACTTTACATGTAGATGTTTTACAATAATAAAAACCATCAAAACATGAAAACTTAGCTTTCGTCTCATCTGTTACTAAGGCTTCAAAAGTTTTTCCTAAGACGCCTTTAGCTTTTTCTCCACATTGTGGACAGGCCACTTTTCCTTTTGGCTGCGGCGTACAACAGTTATGTGCCTCAGACTCTGTCGAACAACTACTTTCTATTTTTGGTTTAAATATACTAAACATAATTTATCCTTTATTTTGAACTTCCGCACTTACTTGCACCGCATTTTCCGGCTCCGCACTTGCCACCACCACACTTGCTTTTACCCTTTACACTCGGTAAATCTTTTATGTGTTTAGCTACC
>JALUXS010000077.1 GCA_027013185.1 Sulfurimonas sp. | reverse complement strand
CTTTCTAAGGTTCTTACAAATTCATGTGAAAGTTTAATATTTTCTTTGCTGACACTTGAAGATTTAGGTAATTTTTCCGCCATGCTTTTAATATCAAGTTCCATTGCGACTTTATCTACACCCATCTTATTAAACATTTGATTAAGCACAGAATCTGAATTTGTAAGAAGTGCCCATAAAAAGTGTACAGGCGTCACTTCTTGATTTTTATTGTGTAAAGCCAAAGACAATGCACTTTCTATCGCCTCTGTCATATTGTGTGTTAATTTCTCAAAAATATTATTCATAATTCAATCCTTTTTTCTTTATTGATAGTGGAAGTATATACTTTTTTATCTTTTTAGTTTGCTACCTTAGTTGCAAATCAGGTATATTTTTATATGTTTATAACCACTCTTAAACTATAATACTAAAAAAATAGGACTTCTAATGCTAAGTGTAACACAAGCTTTAAAAAATCGTTCTTCAAAAAGAGCATATGAGGACAAAATTGTTCCAAAAAATATTCAAGAAAAAATTCTTGAAGCTGCAGCACAAACACCAAGTGGTGCTAATATGCAGCCTTGGGTCACTTATGCCGTATCTAATGAAGAAGTCCTTAAAAATATTGGTGATGCAATTATTGCAAAAATGGATGAAGGTATTGAAAATGACCAATTTATACAATATTATCCACTTGAATGGGTAAACCCTTACAAAAAACGTAGAATTGTCACAGGTGCAGGCTTATATAAACTCATGGAAGTTGATAGAAAAGACAATGAAACACGAATACAGATGTGGAAAGATAATTTTCGATGGTTTGGTGCAAAAACTGTCTTTTTTGTTTTTACAGATAAAGCAAATATTGACAATGCACAAGGAGCCCTTATTGATTGTGGTGCATATATGCAAAGTATAATGCTTGCTGCTCAAGAATTTGGTGTGGATTCTTGCCCTCAAGGTTCAACCACTGAGTTTGGAAAAGTAGTTGCAGATGTTTTAAAAGTACCTGACAATCTCGCATTATTATATAGTGTCGTGTTAGGCTATGCTGATAAAGATGCGAAAATAAATACCTATAAACCACAAAGAGACGCACTTGAAAAAAGCGTAACTTTTATATAAAACCTTTTTTTGCATAACGGGTGAGCATACTCCCGTTCCCACTCACGCCTCCACTATGTATATACATAATTTTTTCATTTGTTTGCTCTAAAAGAGTTTGCCACATGGCTGGAGCGTAGAGTAGATCAAATTCAATACCTGTTGCATATAAATTTTTATATATTGTATAAAATTCTTTATAAGGCTTAGCAAAATGATATTTTCTCTTTGGCTGTAAAATTATAAGATTTTGAGGAATCTCTGCTAAAGCTTGCATTTGCTCTCTTAAATAAGTGGCATTTCCGACGCAGGGCGTTGTATAAACCGTGTACTCGGGCAGAGCAAGTGCCAAAAAAAGTGCTGTTGTTCCTGTTCCTGAAGGTGTTGCTACTGCCTTTAGATCTGTAATTTTATTTTGTTGGCGAATTTCTTTTGCCAAAACTTCTAATCCTTGCTTTGCAGCTTCTACTGCACCACCTTGATCTATCAAAAAAGTTTTTGTATCTAACTCTACATGTAGGGAAGCTATAAAATTTCTGTAGTATTCATTTTCTATCTCAATATGCTTCATACCTAAACTAAGTGCTTGTGCATAATTCCCATCTAGTGTATTTTTTTGTGTGGCAGAGAGTTTTTTTGTATAATATATAAATTGCCAGTTTTTTTTCTCACACATTGCAGCAATTGCCAACATTGCGTTAGACTGTGTGCCACCATAAGATATGATTGTATTGTATGTATTGTTTGGGGTTTTTAAAAGGGTATAAAGTTTTCTGTATTTATTTCCGGCAAGAAAGGGATCGATTAAATCATCTCTCTTGACAAAAAACTCCCGCCCTTCTAAAATGATTTTAGAAATCGGCGAGTTTTGCATAAACTACTTAATAGACGCTTTTTTCTGTAATTCATCCATTTTTTTCTTCATAACTGCTTTAAATTTTTCCATTTTTAGACGTTGTTCTATAAATGCTTTTACTTCTTTAAAGCTTCTTGTCATAGATGGTTTTTTGTCTTCCACATAAATAACATGGTAGCCAAATTGTGTTTTTACTGGTTTAAGAGTTACTGTACCTTTTTTCATTGAAAATACTTTCTTGTTAAATGCAGGTACCATTTGTCCCTTCGCAAAATAACCTAAATCTCCACCTTTTGGTCCACTAGGTCCTGTTGATTCTTTTTTTGCGAGTGCTATAAACTTTTCTTTAAGTTTTTCACCGCTAAGTCCTTTAAGCTCAGAAATAATTTTTTCTGCTTTTGCTTCTGATTTTACTAATATATGACGAGCATGAACACTCTCTTTTTCATTAAACTCTTCTTTGTTCTTTTTATAATAATTTTTCAACTCTTTGTCTGAAATTTTAATTCCATCAAGAACTTTTTTCTGCCAAACTTGGATTGCAAGTTCTTTTTTAATTCGCTTTTCAAGTTTTTTGTACTCAGTAGCATAGGCCTTAGATTTTGTTATTCCTGATTTTTTAGCATCATCATAAATTAACTCTTTACCTATAAGTTGTTTTAAAACCTGCTGTCTAAAAGCAGCTTGACGTGCTGCCGGCACTTGATTAAATCTTCCCTGAGTAGCAGTCATCAGCTCTGTATCAACATCTTTTTGTGTAATTGCCTTTCCATTTACTGTAACTAATGTTTTAGCAGATACCATTGTGCTTGTTAATAACAAAGCAGAAAGTAACATTGTAACTTTATTCATTATAGTTCCTTATGTTTTAAATATAAAAGAAGTTTAATAGTAATATATTAATAGTTATTAAACAGATTGCTTTTCATATGCAATTTTAAGATATTTATCTAAAATATATTCTAACTTTTCCCGTGTTAAAGGTTTTGAGAGGTAATCATCAAGTCCTTCTTTTAAAAGCATCTCTTTATCTCCTTGCATTGCCATTGCGGTAAGTGCTACAATAGGAGCTTTTGAGTTTACCAACATAAGATCTTTAATCTCTTTCGTTGCAACGATACCATTCATATAAGGCATATCTATATCCATAAAAATAATATCATACTTTTTCTTTTTATACATGGCAATTGCTTCAAGTCCATTAGAAGCTGTTTGCACATTTATATTATATTCTTGCAGCAAAATTTTTATAAGTCGTTGATTAATAAGATTATCTTCTACAACCAAAGCATCAATTTCATCCTTTATTTTTACCTTTTTTTCAGACCTTTGCGTATATTCAAAACTATTTGCCGAATAAAGATGATTTGCGATAGAACTTGCCAAAAGTGGCTTATGAATAACCTGATCAACAATATGTCCCAATTTGGTCTGCAGTTTTACATTTTCATCTAAAAGCATAATAACAGAAGCTTTTTTCGTATATGTGGCAAGTTCAAGCATCCATAAAGAATCATTTTGGTTGGCAACAATATATAATTCATCAATATCTTCATATACATGTCCATTGAGTTCTGTTGCTTTAACAACATCAACAGCAAAAGAGCGTAAATAAATAGTTAAGAAATTTGCATCATCAAGTCTTTCTTTATCAAGCAATAAAACTTTTGCTTTTTTCTTCGGCATCATTTTATAATTTTGTCCACGTGAAACTTTAAAATTAAGTACAAAATTCACATAAGTTCCATTCCCTTTTTCACTATTTATTCGCAGTTCTGAACCCATCAATTTCACTAAACCGCTTGAAAGACTCAAACCTATGCCCAATCTTTCATCTGCATGACTACCGGCAGTAAATGGCTCATCTATAAGAGCAATTTGCTCCTCAGAAATCCCTTCTCCATTGTCTTTTACCCCAAACCCTATAGTACATTCACCATTTTGTAAACGTTTGAGCAGTTTTACTTCTATAACTACTTTCCCACCATTTGGTGTAAACTTAATGGCATTTTGAATAACAGAACGCATAACCTGCAAGATTTTTTTTGAATCCCCTTGGAGTTCTTGAGGCAGTTTTGGGTCAATAAAGCTCATAACTTTCACGCCATTGTTATTTGCTTTATCAAAGCAACTATATATAAGTTTTTCCATTGCAACAAGAAGGTTAAAAGGTTCAAGGTCTAAACTTAAACGACCACTTTGCAGTTGAGAAAGGTCAAGCAGCGTTTCTATATTGTTCATTAAATTTTTTGAAGAGTAATCTATCATATCCAGATATTCAAGCTGATTCTGAGTTAAATCTGTTGACTTTAGTAACTCCACAAAACCGAGAATCCCATTCATAGGTGTTCTAAATTCATGTCCAATATTAGCCAAAAATTTTGTTTTTAATTTTTCTACTTCTTGTGTTTGTAAATTTGCTTTATTTAATTGGGTAACATCTTTTAATTCCAAAATATAAAGTTTATTATTTTTTGTATATTTATGGCATTTTGCTTCTATAACCAGGATATCTCCATTCTTATCTGCCATACTTACTCTATAACCATCATGTTTATACTTTTTTATATAATCAAGCCAACTTTTATCTGATTCAGTAAAAATCTCTTCACTTTCATTAAGAAAAAGATCTCGTATACTTTCATTTTCCCTTTTAAAATCTTTCATATCATGATAATTCATGTTTTTTAAAAAAGTTGTATTAGAACCAATCCATCCCTCACCCTGCAAAAAGTATAAGAGCATACTATCACTATGATTAGAAATATCTGCAAAAAAATCTTTATCTAAAAAAGAGAGATAATTTTTCCCCTCTTCTTTTGTATCATATACTGCAATATTTTTTTGTTTCCAGAAGAATGAAAAAAGCCCCATTTGAAATCCTTTTTTAAAATTTTGCATTGATTATAACATAAGTATAACTTGCTAAAATACTTTTATGAAAAAAGCGACGAAAAAAGAGATTTTAGAGATACAAAAGCAATTTGTTCAAAGATATAGCGATGCTGTGAGTGAACTTCAATATAAAAATGCCTATGAGTTAGTCATTGCAGTCGCTCTCTCGGCCCAGTGTACAGACAAAAGAGTCAATATTATCACGCCTGCTCTATTTGAAAAGTATCCAACTGTCCAAGATTTAGCAAAAGCCGAGCTTGAAGATGTTAAAAAGTTCCTTAACAGTTGTTCATTTTTTAACAATAAAGCAAAAAACATTGTTGCTATGGCACAAAGAGTTACGCAGGTGTATGATGGAGAAATTCCTATGAATGAAAAAGATTTACAAACACTTGCAGGCGTAGGACAAAAAACAGCACATGTCGTAATGATAGAATATATGGGTGCAAATTTAATGGCAGTAGATACACATGTTTTTCGAGTAGCACATAGGCTCGGTTTGAGTGATGATAAAACAGCAAAAGCAACAGAAGCAACATTGGTAAAAAAATTTAAAACAGACTTACATGTACTGCATCAGGCAATGGTCTTATTTGGAAGATATATATGCACAGCCAAAAACCCTAAATGTGATGAGTGTTTTTTAACAGAATTTTGTAAGAGTAAAGCAAGTTTTAAAGTTTAGGTATGCGAAGTGCTTAAGAGATTATTATGATAAAAATATATTTACTAATTTTATTCAGTCTACTCTTTACAGGCTGTGTAAATAAGCATGGAATTTCTGCAAAAGTCTACAGTGACTGTGACGAGTATTATGATTTTCAAGGATACTACCACAAAAAGTGTGGTAAAGATGACATAATCACATACGACACTATGGGCAAAGAGATAAAAAAAGGAGCCAAAAAGGTCAAAAGCCTTTTTGTAAAAGAAAAACCAAAAGTACAAAGAAATGTTTGGTGATTTTCTACTTCACAGCTATAAAAGTAGCAAAATTTGCCCATCTAAGCAATACTTCGCAGTGTGAAAAACCGGCACCTAGTGCCATTTTTATATTTTCTTCTTCACTATAAGGAACAAGAACATTTTCTAAAGCTTCACGCTTTTGCACAATTTCATACTCCGAATATCCCTGCTCTTTTTTAAAATCATAATAACATTCAATCAATTCTTTATTGAGTTTTGGATGATGAGAAATTATTTTTTCACTGAAGATAAAAATACCCTCTTTTTTTAGAGAAGCTGCAATTTTTTTCACCAACTCCTCCCGTACAAGGGGACGAATAAACTGCAATGTATAATTACTAATGAAAACATCTGCCTCCTTGTAATCGTATTCAAGTATATCGGCATTATATATTTCTATATTTGCACCATAGGCTTCACATTTTCGTTTTGCACGTTGAAGCATTGCTTCAGAATTATCAAGACCTATCAGCGTTGCTTTTACATGTAGATTTCTATGTATCCCTAAAAGTGTCGCTGCAGTAGAGCAACCCAAATCATATACAATGCCCTTTTGGGCCAAATTTCTTAAGGTAAAAAACTCTGTAATTTTCTGTGACTCTTTATAAAAAGGAACACTTCGCTCGAGCATATCATCAAAAACAGCAGCCACTTCTTCATCAAATTCAAATTGCTTTTTTATCGGTTTTGTAAATACTTTATCATTCATAGTATGCTATTTTAGCTAAAATTACGCACAATTAGCAACATAATTCTAGTTCAAAGGCTAATAAAAACATTAAGACAGTATAAAGTTTTTTAAGTCTATAATATTTTAAAAGTACCATAAGGATTATTTATGCTAAAAAAATTATCTATCCCGGCTGTGATGATTTTATCATTTGCGGTAACAGGCTGCTCACAAATGTCTTCTAGTGCCTCTCAGAGTGCTAATAATACGTCGCATCTTAATCAACTTGAAGAAAACAAGGATTTTCATCCGAAAAATGTAGGTGAAAATGAAAAGCGATATAAAGTTCGAGAAAGTATCTCTACATTTGGTTCAAGATCTGATTCTGAAAAAATTATGATGCAAAGGGCAAATAGCTTTTGTAATAAATCAAATAAAAAGATGATTCCTGTATCGGAGCATATAACAAACCCTCCCTTTATGATTAATCATTATCCCAATGTAACACTAACATTCGTTTGCCAAAGTAATAAATCTAAGCAAATAAATAAAAAAGTTGTGAAAAAAGTAAAATCTTCTACAGATATCACTAATAAATATAATGATTTAATTATGTTGAAAAAATTACTTGATAATAAAATTTTAACACAAGAAGAATTCAACGTAGAAAAGAAAAAGATTTTAAATAACCAGCATTAAAAAGATGATACCAATCCGTTGCTGGATTGGTATTTGTATCCCCCAACATGGAGAATACATGAAATTTGTAAAATATAATTGATTCTATTTTAGAATGCAACTTCAAAAGCTAGACCATATGTATCAACATTATCAGCACTAGCAGCATGCCCACTAATAATATCATAATAAGGTTCAAATTTAACATTTTCAGCAATAAAATATCTGCAAGCTAAATGTGTAGTATTGACTTTGTCATTACTGGCTTGTGCATGATCATCATGTGAAAAATTAATCATAGCTATTAATACTTTAGGAATGACTCCTAATTTAGCGTCAAGTACAAGAGATGTCCCATCTTGCCCATCAGTATTTGTTGTAAACAAAGAATTTGCATCATATTTTGCACGTGCATAACTCATGCCTAAATCAACTGGGAATTTACCCAAAGTACCTAATGCTTGTGCATCTATTACATAAGCATCTGTTGTCTTTGTAGTGTTTGGAATAATGAAGCCATTACCATCAGCATCATTAGTATTGCCTGTCATATACTGTGCACCTATTTCAAGATCCCAGTTACCAATTTGCGGAGTATAAGCAACTCTAAAGTAGTTTGCAAGTTTCACTTCACTACCACTTTTGTTTCCATTTGACCAAGTGACATAGTTTACAAAGTAATCTTGGTTATAAACATAAAAACTTAAACCCTTTGCACCATACGCATCACGAGCACCCACATGACTAATAGCTCCAGTTCCACCATTATCATAAAATTCACTAGCAGTAGCAGTGTGACCATCAGTGCTATATGGAACTACTCCATATGTATTATCACCCATTTTATAAGTAATTGGTATTACAAGATTAGCAAGTGAAAAATGATCAGATTGATTGGTATCAGAGACAGCACTTCCTGAATTGTATCCCAATTCTACAAATGCACCCACATTGTTGCTAATACGACCGCCAAGGAACATTCCAAAAGTATTGGTCGCCACTGTTGTGCCAGTTGAACCTGTGCCACTGTCTATATTTGTTCCTGCTACCACAGACATATTTAATGCACTTGGTATAGATGCAAGTCCATCACCTAAAGATTCTCCCCCACCAATAGTTTTTTCACCTCCAACCATTGTATAACCACTGGCTTTAAAGTCTCTACCAAATCTATTTAATGTATCATAACCATTTGCAGAGTGACAAGCACTACAAGAAACACCCATTTGCCTTGCAAATGCAGGAATCGCATAAGCATTTGAAACCATTACAGTTAACATTGTAAATGTTGCAACTAAATAACGTAACATCTTTTCTCCCTTTTGAGTAAAAATAAATGCATTTTTTTAAATACATCCTAAAGAAAGTATATCCCTAATAAACTTAATAATAATTTAATATTAAATAACGCGACTTAGGCTCAAAAAGCTTCACTTAAATACAAGTAAAACTTCAATATTTATACGCTACAATCAACTAAAAAGGATTTATATGCAGATTAGTCTCTCTACATGGATGATGATAGCCTTTGTCATCTCTCTTATACTCAGTGGATGGAAACTTTACCACTTTATGCCAAGCAAGCAATTAAAAGATGATGATACAACGCCTGAATCACAAAATGAACTTATTCATCTCATTTTAGAAATAATTAAAGGAAGTAATGGGGAGCTTAGTGAAAAAGAGTTGCACAGTATGGTAAAAGAACATGAAAGTTTTGATGCCCAACATTTTTGGAGATTTAATGAAAACAGACTCAAACAGCTTTTACATCTACATTATGTAAAAAATCCTGATACTAACAGTATCAAGGATATTCATAAAAAATTAAATTCTTAGTTTTTGTCCATTGCATTTAAGTCTTTATAGGCTTGAAGCACACGTTCTACCAAACTTTGCTGACCTGCACGCAGCCATTTTCTAGGGTCATAATATTTTTTATTTGGTTTTTCTTCACCTTCAGGATTTCCGATTTGAGCTTGAAGATAATCATGGTATTTTGCGACATATTTTCTAACACCATCCCATGTTGCCCACTGAGTGTCTGTGTCAATATTCATTTTCACAACACCATAACCGATAGCTTCGCTAATTTCTGAAGGAAGTGAACCTGAACCACCATGAAAAACAAAATTTACAGGTTTTTCTTGTGTCGTAAATTTATCTGCTATATATTTTTGAGAATTGTCTAAAATTTTTGGAGTCAGCTGTACATTTCCAGGTTTATAAACACCATGCACATTTCCAAAAGAAGCTGCTATTGTAAAATTTGGAGAAATTTCTTTCAATTCTTTATATGCAAGAGCCACTTCTTCTGGCTGAGTATAAAGAAGTGCATTATCAATGTTAGTATTATCAACACCATCTTCTTCACCGCCTGTACAGCCAAGTTCTATTTCTATGCTCATACCAATTTTGTTCATTCGCTCTAAATAGGCTTTACATGTACCGATATTTTCAGCCAAAGGTTCCTCTGAAAGGTCAAGCATATGTGATGAAAAAAGAGGCTTTCCTTGTGTCTTGAAATAACCCTCACCCGCTTCTAAAAGTGCATTTATCCATGGAAGCAATTTTTTTGAGGCATGATCTGTATGAAGAATGACAGCCACACCATAGGCTTCAGCCATCATATGCGTATGAATTGCACCGGCAACAGCACCGACTATAGCAGCTTTTTCACCATCATTACTCAAACCTTTTCCTGCATAATATGATGCTCCGCCATTACTAAATTGTATAATAACAGGAGAATTTGCTTTTGCAGCAGCTTCTAGCACACTGTTTATAGAATCGGTATTGACCACATTCACAGCAGGTATAGCAAAGCCGACTTTTTTAGCATGTTCATAAACTTTAACAACATCATCACCAAAAAGAACTCCAGGTTTAACAATATCTAATACACCATTACTCATAACATTTCCTAAAAAATTTAATTTTGAAATTATAATATATAGTTCATTTAAAAGAACTTTATGTTAAAATATCAATATACAAGGATGATGTTCATGCGTAAAAAGAAAGAAATCAACACAGATATTGTCCTCATAGACATTATAAATTTTTCGCTGCTGAGCACGAGCCAACAACTTGAAATTATTAATTTTTTAACAAAAAGTTACAAAAAAGTTATTGAAAAAATGTTACAAAATGCAAAAATAGATTTACATGACCTTATTTTAGGCTATATTCCTACAGGTGATGGGTTTTATTGTATTCTTACACCAAAGTTTCGGGGATACGGCACTATTCTTGGACTCAGTTTTAACCATTTTTCAG
>JALUXS010000076.1 GCA_027013185.1 Sulfurimonas sp. | reverse complement strand
GAACCCAGAAGCTAAGCCTCTCATCGCTGATAATACTGCACCTTTCAGGTGTGGAAATGTAGGTCGCTGCCTAGTTGATCAGTTCTTCTTTTTAATTATTTTACTTTATTTACCAAATCTATCTTTTACTAAGCAATTCTATGATATTATTTTATATATAATTTTAGGATGATATATGAAAAAATATATAAAAAATCAGATTAAGCAATCATATGAAACAAAACAGGCAATTTATGAAAATGAAGATTTGCTAAATAAAATAGAAGAAGTAGCAAAAAAATGTGTTGATTTGTATCGTACTGATAAAAAAACAATACTTGCTGGAAATGGTGGAAGTGCTGCAGATGCACAGCATATTGCGGCTGAATTAGTAGGAAGATATGGCTTCGATAGACCATCAATTCCTTCATTGTCTCTTACTACTGATACTTCAAATCTAACAGCTATTGGGAATGACTATGGTTATGATAAAGTTTTTTCTCGTCAACTTGAAGGGATGGGACAAAGTGGAGATATTTTTATCGGTATTTCTACGTCAGGTAATTCAGTAAATATCATTAATGCTTTTAACTCAGCTAAGAAAAAAAATATTTTTACAGTTGCATTAACTGGTCGTGATGGTGGAGAAATGGCAAAGATTGCAGATATTGCACTTGTTATTCCATCAAATGCAACACCGAGAATTCAAGAATCTCATATACTTATAGGGCATATTATATGCGATATAATTGAAAAAGAGATATTTGGTGAAGGTGTTGGCAAATAGAGGATGAAAAAAGCACTTTTTTTAGATAGAGACGGTGTTATAAATATTGAAAAAGAGTATCTGTACAAAATAGAAGATTTTGAGTTTATTGATGGTATATTTGAACTTTGTGAATATTACCAAAATTTAGGATATATGATTTTTATTGTTACAAATCAATCAGGAATTGCTAGAGGATATTATACTGAAGAAGATTTTAGTAAATTAACACAATGGATGATAAAGAAATTCAAAGAAAGAAAAATTATAATTCAACATGTCTATCATTGTCCTCATCATCCGGATATAAATAAGATTTGTACATGTAGAAAGCCTGAACCTGGAATGCTTTTAGATGCAAAAAAAGAATTTGGTATTGATTTAACACAATCAATAATGGTTGGTGATAAAGAACGCGATATTGAAGCTGCAATAAATGCTGGAATTACACAAACATATCTGTTTGATGAAATAAAAAAAGTTAGAAATTCAAAAGCAATGAAAATTGTTAATAGACTTGAAGAAATATGGAAATAAAAGATGCTTATATTAAATAGTGGTGGTACATTCAATAAACGATACAATGAAGTAAACGGAGTGCTCGAAGTGCCTTATGATAATGCAGCCATTGAAAGAATTTTATTAACTACTCATGAAACTTATAACATTGCTGGTGTTGTTTACAAAGATAGTTTAGATATGGATACTAATGATAGGCGGATGCTTGCCAATATTATACGAGAGTCGACAGAAGATACTTTCGTCATTATACATGGTACGGATACTATAGATTTGAGTGCTGAATTTTTAGATGAAGTATTTGATGATAGAAAAATTATTTTGACAGGGGCTATGAAACCATTTGAAATAGATCATATTGAAGCAACTTTAAACTTGGGAATGGCTATCGGATATGCTAAAGCAGTAGAAAAAAATGGTGTTTTTATTTGTATGAATGGCCTTATCCAACCATGGAAAAATATTGAAAAAAATAGGATTATAGGGAAGTTTGAAATTGTCAAATAAAATTTCTTGTTCTCATTGTCATCTAGAATTTTCAGAAGATGTTATGATAAAAGAGGATGAACACTATTTTTGTTGTAATGGATGTCAAGGTGTATTTCATTTATTGTCTGATGAAGGTTTAGATGGCTTTTATGATAAACTAGGCAACAATAAATTGGCACCACCTTCAGAACAGTTTGAAGATGCATCAAATTTTGATTCACCGGCATTTTATGAACGATTTGTTTCTACAAATAAAGATGGTTTTAGTGAAGTCTCTTTAATTATTGAGGGAATTCATTGTGCTGCTTGTGTATGGTTAAATGAAAAAGCTCTGAGCGGAATGGATGGTGTTGTAGCTACAAATATTAACTACACAAATAATAAAGCAAAAATTATTTGGGCTGATGATAGTGTAAAACTTTCAAAAATTATAGATATGATTCGTGCAATAGGCTACAATGCTTATCCTTATGATGCTTCTCTTCAAGAAGTAAAAGCAGATAAAGAGCGAAAAGAATATTATACAAGAATCGCTGTTGCCGTATTTGCAACAATGAATATGATGACTATTATGGTAGCTCAGTATGCCGGTTATTTTACTGGTATTTCTGGAAATATTAGGCATATATTGAATATAGGTGAGTGGGTTCTTGCAACTCCTGTTCTTTTTTATAGTGGTTGGCCTTTTATAAGAGGGATGTATTTTGGTATAAAAACGCATACTGTTAATATGGATACACTTGTTGCGACAGGAGCTATTTTAACCTATATTTATTCTATTTATATTACCCTTACACGTAGTGGAGAAGCTTATTTTGACTCAGCTACAATGATTGTCACTTTTGTTTTGATTGGAAAATTTTTAGAAGTTTTAAGTAAAAAAGGTATAGCTGATACGCTAGATGTTATGAATCATTATTTACCTGATGATGTAAAAGTAATACAAGAGAAGAAAATAGTCACCAAAAATGTAAATGATGTTGTAGTAGGGGATATAATTATTGTAAATTCAGGTGAAAAAGTTGCTATTGATGGTGAAATAGTTGAAGGCAATGGAAGTTTTGATGAATCAAGTTTGACAGGTGAAAATGAACCTGTTTTTAAAACAGTTGGTGAGAATATTATTAGTGGTGCTGTGAGTATTGATGCTGATATAAAATATAAAACTACAAAAGATTTTGCAAACTCAACGATGAGTAATATTGTTGATTTACTTGAAAATGCTATGAATAACAAGCCTAAAATTCAGCAATTGGCAAATCAACTCAGTGAATATTTTTCAACTATTATTCTTTTTCTCTCTTTTGTTACTTTAGTTGGGTGGTATATATACTCTTCAAATTTTGAACAATCATTTATGATTTCTATTGCCGTAATTGTTATTGCTTGTCCTTGTGCTCTTGCTTTGGCAACTCCCGTAGCTACTCTTGTAGGACTTTCAATAGCATCTAAACGTGGAATACTTTTTAAAGAAGCAGCACAGCTCGAAACTATGGCACATGCCAATATATTACTTCTTGATAAAACAGGTACCATTACTAAAGGACGACCTGAAGTTGTAAAAGAAAATATTATTCTACCTTTTCGTCAATCATTACTTTATTCATTATTATTAAATTCAAAACACCCTATTGCCAAAGGTATTGCCAATTATATTTTTAGTGAGGATTTGGAACCTTTAGAATTACAAAGTTTTAAAAATATTCCATCGCAGGGCATTAGTGCTATGTTTGATGGAAAAATGCTTGCAGGTGGAAATGCAAAGCTTATGCAAACGATAGGCATTAGTGTACAAAGCCAAAGCGATAACAGTGAATTTTATTTTGCTTATGATGGTCAACTTCTTGCAAAATATGAACTTTTTGATATACCACGTGATGATGCAAAAGAAGCAATTGAAAAAATTAGAAAATTGGGTATAGAAATAATAATGTTGACAGGTGACCATGAACAAAGTGCAAAAAAAGTGGCCAAGTTAGTTGGAATTGAAAAATATGCATCACAACTGACACCTCAAGATAAAGCAACGTATATAGAAAAATTACATCAAAGTGAAAAAATTACTGTAATGGCAGGTGATGGAGTGAATGATATTTTAGCTCTTGCAAATTCAGATATAGCAATTGCTATGGGTAACGGAAGTGATATCGCCATAGAAGTGAGTGATGTTGTACTCTTAAATGATACATTCTCTTCACTGTCTGACAGTTTTAAAATTTCGCAACGTACTTTTACTATGATAAAAGAGAATTTAGTACTTTCTTTTATATATAATGCTATTACCATTCCACTTGCAATGGCTGGTTATATTATTCCACTTATTGCGGCAATTTCAATGAGTGTAAGTTCATTAGTTGTAGTTGGAAATTCTATGCGTATAAAATTTGGATATAATAGCAATCCCAGCTAAAAGGATTAAGATATGAGTGATTGGGTAATTGGTATGATGCTTGGAGTATCTATATTTTTAGGAAGCATTGCTGTTGTAGCACTTGTGTGGGCGATTAAAAAAGGGCAGTTTGATGATTCGGAACATTTTTTAAATGCCGTAAAATTCGATGGTGAAGAAGATTTAAATGATGCTGCGAATTTGGAACGAAAAAAAGAAGCACTAAAGAAAAAAGATTATAGACCAGAATAAGTCTTAGAGAAGTAGAAAGATGAATCACCTATTAAAAGGTGATTCAAAATAATTATTTACCGATTGTTTTTGCAACAGCATCTAAGTCAGCATCTGAATAACGAGCTACTTGACCATGCATAATACCTTTCATTGGTCCACCAAAAGTTCCAGCTTTGTAACCTTTAAGAGCTTTAGCAATTTCTGCATGAGATAAATCCTTAACGATTTTAGATTTACCCATAGCGTGTTTTTCAAAGTTAGCACCATGACATGCTGCACAAGCTTTTGTGTTTACTGCAGCAGATGCAGCTGTTACTAATCCTAATGTTGCGATTGAAGCGATTATGATTTTTTTCATTTTATTTCCTTAAGTTAAAGTTCAAGTTATATTATAATAGTTATAGTCTTAAATACTTGTTAATGAATTAAAAGGTATCATTTTATTAAAATTAATTACAATGGATGTGAAGATGCGATACATAAAAGATGATTTAAAAAATAAAACAATACTTATTACAGGTGGAGCCGGCTTTATAGGCTCAAATTTGGCCTTTTATTTTCAAAAGCACCATCCTGATGCAAAAGTTGTAGTTCTTGATAGTTTTAGAAGTGGAGAAACACTTAGTAACGGCAACTTAAAAAGTTTTGGACATTTTAAAAACCTTATAGGTTTTAGCGGTGAAATAATCAGTGGTGATATTAATGATAAAGATTTACTGCTTGATTTGGAAGTAAATTATGATTTTGATTACATCTTTCATGAGGCAGCCATTTCAGATACTACGGCACAAGAGCAAGACTTGATGATTAAAACAAATGTGAACGCTTATAAAGATTTACTCGATTTGGCAGTAGCACATAATGCCAATATGATATATGCATCTTCTGCTGCAACATATGGAAATGCAGAATCTCCTCAACGTGTTGGCAGAGAAGCACCAAATAATGTCTATGGTTTTTCAAAACTCTCTATGGATCATTTAAGCCGTGAATATATGCAAAAATGCGATATAAATATAGTAGGGCTTCGCTATTTTAATGTTTATGGTGCAAGAGAATATTTTAAAAATACTACAGCTTCTATGGTGTTACAGTTTGGGCATCAAATACTTGCAGGAAAAAATCCTAAATTGTTTGAAGGAAGCGATAAAATCCTTCGTGATTTTATTTATATAGAAGATATTATACAAGCAAACATTAAAGCAATGATGCCAAATACAAGTGGTATTTATAATGTAGGAACAGGTAAAGCGAGAAGTTTTCAAGATATTGTGGATATTCTTCAAAAAGAGCTTGGGACATCTTTGGAATGTAAATATATTCCTAATCCTTTTATAGGTTCATATCAATTTCATACAGAAGCAGATATAGCAACAACACAAGAGGCTTTAGGTTATGCACCGGCTTACGAGATGGAAGAGGGCATAAAGGCTTATGTACCTGAAATTAAACGTATATACGAGACAGAAGTAAAATAGATGCAGGTGTTTAAAGAGGCAAAGCCAAATATTTTGGTTGTCGGCGATTTGATGATTGACCATTATTTATGGGGAAGTTGTGAGAGAATTTCTCCAGAAGCTCCTGTGCAGGTTGTAGATATTGCCAAAGAAACGACTGTTTTGGGTGGTGCAGGCAATGTTGTTAACAATTTAAAGGCTTTGGGTGCAAATGTGAGCGTCAGTAGTGTTATGGGTGATGATGCTAATGGTGAAGAACTTGTAAATATGCTTCATGCAATTAATGTTAATACGCAGAACTTAATAATTGAGCCACAAAGAAAGACTTCAAAGAAGAGCCGTGTCATTGCTGTTTCGCAACAGATTTTAAGATATGACAAAGAGAGTAAAAATGATATTTTGCAAAAGAGTACGCAAAAGATTTTAGTTTCACTTGAAAAAACGATTAGCAGTTATGATGCTGTTATTTTATCCGATTATGGCAAAGGTGTTTTAACGCAGGAACTTTCTCAGGGCATTATAAAACTTGCTAACAAATATAGTGTAAAAGTCTTAGTTGATCCTAAAGGAAAAGACTTTACAAAATATCGCGGAGCTTATCTGCTTACACCAAATAAAAAAGAAGCAATACTTGCAACAGAAATAGATATTAAAGATAAAGACTCTTTGAAAAAGGCACTTTTGAAGCTAAAACAAGAGTGTGATTTGGATGTTTCTTTGATAACACTCTCAGAAGACGGTATTGCAACGTATGAAAAAGAGGTTAAAGTATTTCCTACTGTTGCTAAAGAAGTTTTTGATGTTACAGGTGCCGGCGATACAGTTATAGCGTCAATTGCATTTGCACTGAGTATAGGTAAAAAACTTGAGGAAACGGCAGCTTTTGCAAATCTTGCGGCAGGAGTTGTTGTAGGAAAAATTGGTTCAGCAACCGTGACGATTGATGAGATAGAAGATTATGAAGCATCTTTGCATAAAAGTACATCAGACGCACATATTAAAAATTTTGAAGATATTGATATTATTGTGCAAAGATACAAAAAAAATGGCAAAAAAATAGTTTTCACAAATGGGTGCTTTGATATCTTACATGTAGGGCATGTTAAGTACCTGCAAATTGCAAAAAGTTTTGGAGATATTTTAATAGTCGGTTTGAATTCTGATGCATCTGTTTCTCGCTTAAAAGGCCCAAGTCGTCCTGTGAACCTGGCGGAGGATAGAGCTTATCTTTTAGCAGCACTTGAAGCTGTTGATTTTGTAGTGCCTTTTACCGCTGATACGCCTTATGATTTAATTAAAATGATAAAACCGGATGTATTGGTAAAAGGTGGAGACTATGAAGGAAAAGAAGTGATAGGCACAGAATTTGCTGGTGCATTAAAACTGGTTGACTTTGTTGATGGAAAAAGTACAACGAAAACTATACAAAAAATACAAGGAAATATATGTTAAAAAAAATCACTTTAATAGCCGCATCTGCAGCATCGGCATTTGCTTTAAACAGTGCCGGAGTCAATATAAACAATGAAGATTTAGAGTTAAACGCAAAGTTAGATATTGGACAGTTTAATGATAGTGTTGAACCTGAGAGTATGTTTGTAGGGGCTAGATATTTAGATGCCGATAATAGTAGTGCAATAAATAATGATGCCCTTTATGAAATGAGCTTTTTAATGAAAAAACCTATGGGTGAGAGTGGATTTAATGTTGGTTTAGGTATTAAAGCCAATTATACGAAAGATTACATAACACTCCCTTTAGGTATAGAATTTGGATACGCACTTCCTGCAGTAAAATTAGTGCCGATGTCATTACATGCTGATATTTATTATGCACCACAAGTTTTGAGTTTTAGCAATGCACAGCGATATTTTGAATATAGATTAGAATATGATGCTGAGGTAATTGAACACGGACACGTTATTATTGGTTATCGACATATAGCTACTGACTACAATGATGTAAGAGGTGATTTTACTTATAATGCATCAGCATATATTGGCTTTAATTTCGAGTTTTAAAGAGCCAAATTTTTTATAGCTTCTATAACTTCAGAAGCTGTAATGCCTTTCATGCACTCATGATGTTTTAACGGACACTCTCTTTTCATACATGGACTGCACTCTAATTCATGTCGTACTATGATGCTTTTTTTGTTTTTCCACTGCGAGGTTTCTTTATATTTTGTTGGTCCGAATATTGCAACTGTTGGTACTTGATATGCCGCAGCTACATGCATGGGTCCACTGTCATTCGTTATAAAAAGAGAACATCCGCCTATGTTGGCACATAATTCTTGTATATTTGTCTTTCCAGCTAAATTTGTGAAATTATTTACATGTAAAGAGTGTAAATTTTCTTCAATTTCTTTTGCCATTGCTACTTCATTCGGTCCGCCGAAAATTATGATGTCATATTTGTCTTTATAAAATGCTGCAACTTTGGCAAATCGTTCTGGGTACCATCTTTTAGCACTTCCATAAGTTGCACCGGCATTAATACCTAAAGTAGGTTTATCAAATTTTTCAGTCTTTATATAAAGTTTTAGTGGCGGAATTTCATCTTTATTAAAATTATTGACGTTTATCATCGCGAGTTGCACGTATTGTTTTACAAGGTGTTGTTTTGTATTGATTTTTGGAGTGTGAGAGAGTAAAAATCTTGAATGCCAAGCACTTCTTGCAACTGTTAAAACGGTTGTTGTAAAATAGAGTAAAAGAGAAGAGTGCAGTTGGTTTCTAAAAGTAATTGCCATGTCAAAACGACCCAGCTTTTTTGCCAATTTATATGTTGCAAGAAGACGAGAAGAGGATTTTTTTGTTTCATCTATAATGGCTTGTTCACACAAAGGATGGTGTTTCATAGCTTCAATACTGACATAGCTTCCCACAAAAGTAAATTTTGCATTTGGGTAATTTTTTGCTAAGAGTTCTATTGCCGGCGTAGTCATTAGTGCATCACCGAGCCAATTTGGAAGAATAATTAAAATTCTCATATTTATTCTATCCTTTCACTAGCATTGATTTGTCTTCCTGTTGCTTTTGTGATGAAAATGTAAATAGGAGAAGAATTAATATCTAAAATTTCTTGTGTGAGTTTTTCTCCGCTTTTTGAATAAACATCAAAAAAATCTTCATTTTTAAGTGTTGTATCTTTAATTGACCAATGAATCTGCAAAAGTTCTTCTCCTAGCAAGACTTGAAAAATGTAATAGCCTCGTTTTATGTCAAGTCGTAAAAACTGTGCGTTTTTGAGTGTTTTAATCATGTATTTGTAGGTGTAAAAAGCTTCTCTTTTTTGAATTTCTTCTCTGTTGTCTACAAGCCCATACCCTGGTGCAATAAGCTGATGCCATGCAATAGAATCAACCTGTTGTGAGGCAAATGCCAAAAGATAATAACGCAACATAAAGTCGGCATATAAATCTTCACTGACGCATTCATGCTCACTTGTGGGAGCATACGGAGCAGTATGCGAAATGGGCCAGTTTACTTCAGTTACATGTAACTCTTGTTTTGTTTTTGGGCTGAGCCAGATTAAGGTGCTTAGTAGTGCTATCTTGTCTGTGAGCGTAAAGCCTATCTGTGTATTTTCGGGTGCACCGCGTCTGTCAACATATAAGAGTGCCGAAACAGCGTCATATTTGCATTTACAAAAATTAAAAAGTGTATGTGTCGTAAAATGAAATTCAAAATCTATCACACCACTGCCTAGAAGTTTAATGACTGGAAATTCATTAATTTTTAAGTCATAAGCAACTTTGTAAAAGTTAAGATATTCACGAACTGAAAAAAAACCCCATTTTGTGCGGTTGATTGTTGAACCGATTTCATACATCGCTACGGAATTGTCAAGACTCGAAAATATTACATGTAGATCTTTTTTTAAGAGTGCTAAATCTTCTATATGCTCTCTGTCTTGGAGTATTTTGAGTGTGATTTTTTTATCGTTATTTTGCAAGATGAATGATTTGAGTTCGTCAAGTTTGTCCATTTCCCAGAGTTTAAAACGTAATAAAATACTTTTTACTTCTAACTCTTGCAGCATTTTTTGTGTCTCTTGTGGCTCTCGTTGCCAGTCTACACCCAAAGAAAAAAACTCTGATGAATTTATCTCTTTTCTTTTGACAAAAGGCATCATTAAAATACTCAAAGGTAGGATGATTAAAGCAGAAAATATTGTATAAATCAGAGAATTTTTCTCTTTTTTACGCATTGATTTTTTGTATGCTTTATCTTGTAGCAGTGCCGGTTGGTCGGAATAATCATCCCATTTAAAAGGTTGTTTCATAAGTGGGATTATACCTTTTTTACGATAAAATACATAAAAATCAGTCAGGATTATGTGAAATGCGAATATTAGTGGTAAGAACAGATAAGCTCGGTGATTTTATAACGGCTCTTCCGAGTATGTATGTGCTCAAACATCAGAATTCTCAAAATAAAATCATAGCACTTGTCGCACCGCTTAACAAAGAACTTGCCTCTACATGTAACTTTATTGATGAGGTGATAATTGATAACCCTGAGAACTCTATATATGAGCTTTCACAAAAAATAAAAAAAGCAAACATGGATGCATCTGTAACACTTTTTTCAAATACAAGAGTAGCCCTTGCTCAGTTTTTAGCCGGTATTAAGCTAAGAATAGCTCCTGCCACAAAAATAGCACAAATATTTTATAATAAACGAGTCAAACAAAGACGTAGTGAAGTAAAAATGACTGAATTTGAATACAATCTTGAACTTACAAAAGCACTTTTTCCTACTAT
>JALUXS010000075.1 GCA_027013185.1 Sulfurimonas sp. | reverse complement strand
AGGGCGAACTCTTAGAGATCAAAAAGGTCGATGTCGTCTTCATCGCCATCGTTGCCATCGGGCAACAGCTCGTTGAAGTCGTGCTCTCACACAATGAAGCCAAGGACCTTACAATCGGCGACAGCGTTACACTCAGCACAAAAGCCTTTCACCCTAATGTAGTTTATTAACAAACTATTAAGTTACCCTGTTTTATAATGTAAATTAATGTTGAACGGGGGGGGTATGTCCACCGATTTTTGGGAAATTCTACTTGTTGATGATGATACATCAATACATACAATCATTAAAAAATATTTAGATGGCTTAACTGTCTTTAGTAAAAAAATTAAAATTTTACATGGACACAATGCAAAAGAGGCGAAACAGCTCATCAAAGAGAATCAAGATACTGCGCTTGCTTTTGTCGACATCGCAATGGAAACACCAGATGCAGGGCTTGAATTAGTCAACTATATCCGACATGAACTCCATAATAAAGATATAAGAATTATCCTCTTAGATAGTGGCGATTCACCACTTCCTGCAAATGCTATTATAGAGCGCTATGATATCAATGATTATAAAAGTCTGAGTGAAATCGAATCACAGCATCTCTTTGTTTATGTCCGTACTGCACTCAAACAGTATCAACAATTCAAAGACCTTCGCGCAAACAGAGATGAAATATATAAAAAAATGACAACAAATGAGGTAACAGGCTTACCCAATAGAATGAAACTCTCTGAGAATCTTGGTAGTATCGGGAAAAAATCTCTTATTCTTTTAAATATTGATGATTTTAGTGTCATTAACAATCATAACGGATTTGAGTTTGGAAATGAAGTACTCAAAGCCTTTGGAAAATTTTTACAAAGACGTTATTCAAAATACTCACAAGTTTTTCACTTAGAAGCCGATATTTTTGCTATGCTCTGCATACAGACTGATACACTCTCAACAGAACAAAATATTTCAAAAATAAAAGATGAGATCTTTCATCATCTCTTTTCTGTTGCAAAAACAAAAATACATTTGACTGCCAGTATTGGAATAGTACTTGATGAATATGGAAATATCATTCAAAAAGCAGAGTTTGCACTCAAAGAGGCACGATTACACGGAAAGAATAATCTAAAAACCTATAGTGACGACTTAAATATTTTACGAACCATTCACAGTAATTCTCTTTGGACAACAAGAATACGAAATGCCTTAGAAAAGTCTGATGTTATTGCCTATTTTCAGCCAATTAAAAACGCAAGGACAGGAGAAATAGAAAAGTATGAAACATTAGTTCGTATAAAATATGAAGATAAAATATACTCTCCTTTTCACTTTTTGGATGCTGCTCGTTACAGTGGACAACTGTTTGAAATTTTTAAAATTATGTTTGAAGAAGCCTGTAAAAAAGTCATTTCCACATCATTCAGTTTTACTGTAAATATCAGTGATTATGATCTCAAACATCCAAAATTCATGCTCTATATTACTAAAATAGTAAAAAGATATCGAATTAATACAAATCAAATCACCTTTGAAGTTTTAGAAAACAATAGCATATCAAAACAACATGACATTCAAAAAACCCTTAATAAATTACATGAACTTGGTTATAAACTGGCAATTGATGACTTTGGTGCAGAATGTTCTAATTTTGGACAATTGAATAATCTCAATATCGACTTTATTAAAATTGATGGCGCTTTTATCAAAAATATCATCGAAGATAAAGATTCTCAAATTATTGCCAAAACTATTCTTGATTTTGCCCATCAAAAAAAGATTCCTGTCATAGCAGAGTTTGTCTGCTCTCAAGAGGTCTGTACATATGTAAAAAAGATGGGCGTTGATTATCTTCAAGGCTAT
>JALUXS010000074.1 GCA_027013185.1 Sulfurimonas sp. | reverse complement strand
CTTAAAAAGAATAAATTTTAAATAAAAGAAGAAGGCTTAAAAGCCTACTCTTCACTCATAAAAAAGCTATCTATACTAATGTTTTTAAAGGCAGCATTGAGTGAAGTAAAAAGTTGCGGATGCTCTTTTTCCATTGTTGCAAGCATCTCTTTCATATGGGCTCTGGCATAAGGCATTTTGACATCAAAACGCATAGCCGGACATGCTTCATCTCCTATTGCTTCTATTTCATTATCTTCCACAAATGCACGAAGCTGGCGTTCACGCATTTGTATAAGAGGACGAATTACAACCAGTCCATTCCCTGCTGTATATTTTGGAGCAAGACTTCGCATCTGTCCATTATAAATAAAATTCATAAAAAAACTCTCAGCCGCATCATCCATATGATGTCCTAATGCAACTTTATTACACCCTAACTCTTTGGCAACACTGTAAAGATAACCTCGTCTCATGCGTGAAAAGAAAGAACAAAATGACGAATTTTTACGAATTTTTTCTTTTGCCAAATCGTATGTATGTGTCTCTTTTACTATGTGCTGTATATCATGTTCCTTGCAATGTGCAGAGAGTTTATCAAAATTTTCACCCATGCCATAGCCTACAGTTACAGCAATAAACTCAAATTCAAAAGGAGCTCTTCTTTGCTGCTCTTTCATGGCATGAATCATTGTCAGAGAATCTTTCCCTCCGCTCAGACCTACAAGAATTTTATCACCCTCTTGTATAAGTTTAAATTCGGCATTTGTTTTACCAAGTTTTGACATAATTTTTTTTGAAAGTTTAATGCCCATTATGCGCGTACTAACCTGTCAACCATTTTCATTAAAAATTCTGCACTTACTTTTGCACTGCTTTGAACAAACTCTTCAAAATTAAAACCTGCATCCATATCTGCACTGTCGCTAATTGAGCGAAGAATAAAAAATGGAACACCTAAAGCATCACATACCACAGCTACAGAAGCACCTTCCATTTCTAAAGCGTCTGCTTGAAATGTTTGCGATATAAACTCTTTTTTAGCCTCATCTGCTATAAACTGATCACCAGTTGCGATAATGCCTTCTTTAACTTTTACACCCATCTCAGTTGCAACAATTTTACTCAGTGCTACCAAGTCTTTATCTGTCTGAATATAAACACTTCCTTCAGGAACATATCCATGTGGATGTCCAAAAATAGTAATATCTAAATCATGCTGTGCAAGTTTTGTAGCTACTACCAAATCTCCAATTGCAAGTTCAGGGTTTACAGCTCCGGCTACTCCCGTGAAAAGTAATACATCACATGCAAACAGTTCAAGCATTGTTGTTGCAGTTAAGGTAGAAAAGACTTTCCCAATTTTTGAATATGCCACAACTACATCATTATTTTTATATTTTGCCTTATAGTATGTATTTTTTGCATAATGCACTTCTTCAACATCATTAAGATGCTCTAATATTGGCGCTACTTCTTCAGGCATTGCACCCATAATTGCTATTTTCATTTCTCTTTTCCTATAATGTAATTGTTTTTGTTAGGCTTTTAAAATATGGTAATTTTTCTATAATTACACCCTCTTCATTCAATGCACAAGAACCGCCCCAAAAACCAAGACCATCTTCAAAGCCTACACGATTAACAAAAAGTAGTTTAGCCTGTGTCTCTTTTGCAACAGTTTGAACAATTTTATACCATTTTTCTTCAATTGACAAACCACTTTCATTAAAGCCACGAGCCGGTGATGCGACAAGCACAATAATAAGATCTGGGTTCAGTCCTATAAGCTCTTTGTGCACACTTTCATGCCATAAATCTTCACAAACTAAAAGTACAACTTTTTTCTCTTTGAGCATAAAAGCTTCAAAATGATCTCCACCTTCAAAATATCTTGCTTCTTCAAACATTCCATAATTTGGAAGATGTACTTTAATATGTTTGCTTAGAAGTTTCCCTTGCGAAAAGTATAAAGCAGTATTTCGAAAAAGTTCTCCATCTCGCATGGCTGCACCCACTGCAATGTCTATATTTTCACTTAACTTACAAAGCTGTGCAAGTTCTTCTTCCCTCCAAGCATCTTCATGTAGTTTATCTTGTAAAAGATACCCGCTAAGTGCAAGTTCAGGAAAAACAATAAGATCTGAATCTTCGCTGTGCTTTTTAACAAGTGTAATAACATCGTTCAAATTTGAACGGTTTAACTTCGGAGCAGTTTGAGCAAGAGTAACTTTCATACTATGAGCAGACTTCTTCTTTTACTTTTTCCAAAGATGCCATATCAGAAACATTCAGTGTTTTTAAATCTTTGACTATTCTTCTGTTTAAACCTTTTAAAACAACACCGTTTCCAAATTCTATAGCCATATCAACTTCTCCTGCAATTGCTGCAATGGATTGCTTATATTTTACCGGTTTTACAAGTTGTTCTTTTAAAAGTGTAACTGCTTCTTTTTTTGTATTATAAGGTTGTGTTGTTACATTTGAAATAATAGGAGCTGTGAAATTTTCTGTTATATATTTATTCATTAACTCGGCCAAAGGTTCCTGTGCAGGTGCAAGAATATCACAATGTGAGGCGACAGACATATTGAGTAAAAGTGCACGTTTTGCTCCGGCATCTTTAAAAGTTTGCTCTAAAGAAGCTAAATCTGATTTCATACCTGCTACAACAAGCTGTCCATCTTGATTATAATTTGCCGGCCATACTTTTTTACCTTCACTTTGCGCATCAGCACAAATTTTCTCAACACTTACATCGTCAAGACCAACAATTGCCATCATTCCAGCATCTATAGTATCACATGCTTGTTGCATCAAAGCACCACGTTTATGTACAAGTTCAACAGCATCTACATAATCAATAGCACCACTTGCACATAAAGCAGAAAATTCACCTAAAGAGTGACCCAAAAAGAGTTCTGCTTTTACATCAGGACACGCTTGTTGAAATAATTTATACGCAATCATTTGCACAAGTAAAATTGCGGGTTGTGTATATGCAGTTTCGCCAAGCTTGTCATTCTCTTCAAAAATCAATGCTTTAAAATCAACGCCAATCCTATCGCCTGCTTTTTCAAACATTTCACGTGCAAGTTTAGAACTTTCATAAAAATCTTTCCCCATGCCAACTGCTTGAGAACCTTGTCCTGCAAATATCATTGCTATTTTTTTCATATGTTCTTTCCTATATATTGTTTATGTTCTGATATTTTTTTTCTTAAAGTATTTCTATTTAGTCCAAGTTTATCAGCTACTTGTACTTGAGATTTAAATTTATCTAATCCGGCTCTTATAAGCGGAACTTCATATATATACAAAAAATTTCTATAATCACTGCCAGAACCTATTTTATCATATAAGTATTGTTCAAAGATCTCCATTATATCACTATCTTGTACATCCTGAAGTAAATAATTAATCATTACCTGCCTCTTTAAAGAAAAAGCATTTTGGGATAAATTCGGTTTAAAATTACTTACATCAAAAGTGTTACTGCCACCAAACAGTTCTTTAGCATTAGAAATAAATTGCTGGAGAAGTTCTTCAACATCTTCTGGCCTTTCCCGTAATGGAGGAAGATTAAATTTTATACTAAAAAAATCGTCAATAAATTTATGAGAAAAGGATGCTTTTGCAGTTGCTACAACTCTTACACTATTTTCTTTAATTATCTGCATAAGACGTTCGATATTTGGTGAATTATCTAAATTTGTAATAATAATATTTTGTGTATTTTCCAAAACTAATAGAAGTTCATCAAAATTAGATGCATCTACAACGAGAGCATCTGGAAGAATAAAAGAAGCTAAAGTTCTTTTTCCGACACCGACTTCGCCCGTTATAAGAGCGTTAACAGTCAGTGATTTTAAAAGAATAGCTGTCTTTTTAGCCTGAGAAGAAGATTCAGAGGCAGTTATAAATTTAGTGACATCCACAGCTGCTGCCGCCGCCTGTACCACAACAACCTTCATCATCCGAAGGTTTATTCTCTTCAGGAACACCTGTCATTGCTTCTTCAGCTGATGCATCTCTTACATTATTTATAGCAACACTAAACATTAACTCTTTGCCTGCTAAAGGATGGTTAAAGTCTATAATAACATTCTCATCTTTAATTTCTTTTACAATAACCTGAACAGTTCCACCATCTTCACCTTGACCATAAAGAGTCATACCCTTTTCTAAATCAATTCCGGCAAACTGCTCTTTTGGAACTTCTTGTGTTGCTTCTGCATTGTATTCACCATATGCATCTGCAGGCTGTACTAAAACATCAGCTTTATCACCAATATTCATCTCTTTAATTCCATTTTCTAAACCTGGAATGATTTGACCTTTACCAAACATAAATACTAATGGAGCTCCACCCATATTACTGTCAACTACCTTATCTCCATCACGTACTTCGTATTCTATAGATACGATTTGATTATCTTGAATTGCCATTGTTTTACCTTTAATTATTTTTGAGATTTTATCATAATAAAATATATTCTTTCTGAAAATTAGCTTTTACCCACTTAATCCTAAATATTTTTTAGCCTTTTTAGCCTCTGTAGATTTAGGATATTTGGCTATTATAGCATTATAAAATGCCCGAGCATGCTCTTTATCACCCGTTTTATCCATTGAAACAGCACTATGCAACATTAAATTAGGCATATAAGAAGCTTTATCGTATAAGGATGCACTCTTTTTAAAATATGATATAGCTTCTGCATAATTTTTTCGTTTAAAATACATCTCTGCAATCATATAATGTGAATAGGCTGGTTTATATTTTCTTCTTATAAGCTCTTTATAACTTTCAATTGCTTTTGTATAGTATTTTTTATTAAAGTACACCTTTGCCTGTGCATATAATTTAGCACTTCCAAGTTTTGTTGATTTTACAGTTGTTTTATGAGAGTGTATCTCTTTTGTAACTAATGTTTTAAAATTATTTACATCCTGAACTAAAGTATTAAATTCATTTTTACTCACATAATGGGCATTAATATCATCAACTACTGTAGACAACTCCAATATCATTTTTTTTAACTTTTCAATTTCTTGAGTGTTATTTTCAATTTTTTTACTTAAAGCAGTTTGAAACTCATGTATATTGTTAATACTAAGCTGATTAGCTTCTTTGTCATTTTTTAAATTAATTTTATTGTTATGTGCTTTAAGACTTAAGTCTTCAACAATACTTTGTATTCCATCTATTCTTTCTCTTAAAGAATCCAGCTCATTTGCTTGTGATTTTGTATTTATAGCCACTTTTTTAAGCGTATCTTTTGTCTGTAAAATGACTTTTTCATTTTTTGTGAGGCCATATGGATTTTTAGAGTTAAGGTCACCTGCTCCGAACGCTGAAGGCTCAGTAGCAAATGATAAAGATGATATAAAAGTAATTAATAGTAAAGCATGTGCAGTACTTTTCATATATAGAAACTTATGGTAAAAGTTTAAAATTTACGCGACGGTTTTGAGACCAACACTCTTTTGTATGAGCAGTACAAACTGGATTACTTTCGCCATAACTCACCATGGAAATACGAGAAGCATCAATTCCATCAGCTACTAAAGCTTTCTTAACTGCATTTGCACGTTTTAAGCCTAATGCAAAGTTATATTCATCGCTTCCCCACTCATCACAATTACCTTCTAGTTTCACGCTGAATGATTTAGCACCTGACTTGCCTAATTCTGCAGCAGCATCAATTTTTTCTTGCATACCAGCTGTAATATTGTACTTATCAAATGCAAAATAAACTGTTGGAAGTTTAGACTCAACTGCACTCATGCTCAATTCATTAGTTGACGCATTTACATTCGCGTTTTCACTTGCAACTGTTTCAGTCGCTACAGGTGCTACTTCTTGTACTGATGGAGCTGCAACTTCTTCTGTTTTTTTATCAACTGCTGGCTCTTTTGTGCTACACCCGCTTAAAACTAAAAGTGCTGCTACGACACTAGAAAGTATTATACTTTTCATTATTATTTCCTCGATTTTTTTAAGTTAATATATTATACCAAAAAATTACCAATCCATAGACTGAATTTTTCCTGATTTTAAAGGAAAAAGATAATTTTTATTATGCATCAATCTTATAATACCTATGGCACTTTGTCTTTTATAATTTTTTATAAATATTATGGCATCGCCATCTTTTGAAAAACGAGGAAATTCATTCACACCCGTTGCGGTAAGTCTTCGAATAAAATCTGTTTTAGTAGAAATTAAATGTAAATTAAAAGTATTGGCACTAAATGCATTGGAACTCTCCCGTGCTGCATAAACTATATAATGCCCTTGTGCACTACATGAAGAGTTACTTTTTCCATAATAAACCATTTGCTCGACTACACCTGTGTCAAGTTGTTTAGAAAATACATTTGGATAACCCAGACGCGAAGATATGAAAATAATTTTATTCTTTCCCAAAAATTGTCCATTTACATCTATACCTCTATATGTCGTAATTCTTTTATATTTTCTTGTTTGTACATTATACATGTAAATATCAGGTTGCCCATCTCGAGCCATAGTTAACAAGAGCTTTTTGCCATCGTTGCTCACATCAGAACATATCATCATACCATCAGATGATATAATATTTTTTACTTTTGCTGTTTTAATATCAACATATTTTAATGTCGGTTTGAATGAACTAAGAGAAGAATAATAAAATGCCGTTTGTCCTTTATTCGCCCATTTAGGGAATATATCCAATCCACCCTTTATAATAACATGCTGATAGGAAAGTGTATAATCTGCTATAACAATTTCACTTTTCTTCGGTGCGATTATTCGTGAAAAAATAACTTTTCTTTTCATCCATGCGACAGAAGGTTCTCCCATAAATTCATTGATATCATAAGCAATTGCGTGTGATATAAACATATAAATATTTTTTTTATTTACACGATACCGTTTGGAAAACACTTCTTGTGTATTAGTAAAAAGTTTGACATCCAAAGTCAATGCATCTGCATCACCCTTTGTCATTTTATAACGCAATACATAATTCATATCTTTGTTAGCACTCAAAACATCAGAATCATCATATTCATTCATTCTATGGTGTCTGTCGACATTAAACAAAGAAAGAACATTTAAATCAGCTATTAAAGATTTAAAAAAACGTAATTTAAATGTATTGTCATAGTCAACTGAAGCATCTTCAACGGCTAAAGATGGTAAAGAATCCGCTTTTTTTATCACTTCTATCGTTGCATCGCCAGCCCATGCTAAGCTCATTACTATCAATAATGAAAAAAATATTTTCAAAGTTTACTCCTTAGATATCAATATAACAATTGTTTTACTATTTTTATGCTGTGGGTTCAAAGGAAACACAACATTTTTCAACCTTGCTTTTATCAAATCGGCTTCTTCGTTGAGTGCCTCATTTGCAGAATATTGTAATATTCTAAAATCAAGTAATTTTCCAAAAGCATCAAGTTCTATAATAGTTTTTACACTATTGCCTTCACTATTTTGTGGAACATTGAAATGTTGATAAACAATATCTTGAATTTTAGCCAAATATTCATTAACTTCATTGGCTGCAGATATTGTCTTTTGCTCTGTATTCGTCTCACTATTTTCTAATTTATTGAGTTTTTGTGAAACTGATGTAACTTTATTCTCTTTTGTAAGACTGATTTTTTTCTGTATCTGCTGTATACGTTTTGAATTTTGTTTCTTTTTATGTTTTGTATCTATCTTTTTTGTCCACACATCACTAAAAAGATTATTGACATCTATATTTTTACTTTTAATTGATTGAGAAGGTTTTGCTGTGGTATTTTTTATACTTTTTTGTATTTTCTTTGCTTGTTTCATTGTTATAGAAACAGAAACATAGTTCTTTTTTTTATATCCGTATGTTTTACTTATAGATGTATGAAAAAGCAAATAAGCAAAGGCAAAAAGAAAAAAAGTAAAAAGAGAGAATGAGAGGAAGCCACTCACATAAAAATAACGGTTTTGATTATCCATTTGTTGCTAAAGATACCTCAGTAAATCCAGCCTGCTTTACTGCAGCCAATACTGACATAACTACACCATAATCCAAACGTTTGTCTGCACTAATGAGAACTGTCGCTTTTTTATTTAATTTATTTGCATAGAGTGAAAAGTTATCCATAAATGCATTTAAGAGATAGCTGTCCTTATTGACTTTTATATTTCTTTGTTTATCAATAGTAATATGAACAGGTGGAATTTTTGAAAGTTGTTGAGATGTTGAACCCTGAGGAAGTTTAATATTTTCTTCATAAATAATATTGGGAGCAATAACCATAAGAACAACCAATAAAACCAGCATAACATCAACAAGGGGGGTAATATTGAGTTCTGGTTTTTCATCCCAATTGTATAACATTTTATGCCTTACGAGCTAAAATCGCATCACTTTGCATTTGAATATAGCTAATTAGTTCATAAGAGTGTCTTTTGAGTATCTGGTGATATGTATATGCAAATGTAGCTACAAATATACCCGAAGCTGTTGCTATAAGAGCATCTGAAACACCACTTGCTATAATAGACATCCCACCACTACTCTGCCCTATATGCGAAAAAGTATCCAAAATAGACACCACCGTACCAAAGAGTCCGATAAAAGGAGAAGTAGAAGCAAAAACAGAAAGTACGGAAAGTCCTTTTGTAGCTTCTTTTGTTGCTGCTAGTTGCCCAAGTTGTAAAACTTCTTTTGAAACAACATTACTTGTTTTGATAAAATTATTTAAAAAAGAGTTATCACTCACTGTAGTAGCTCCAAGTAAAAGCGATTCAAGAGAATTACTTTCACGCGTAAGCCAGTTATTAAGAGAAAAATAGCGGTAAAAAAACACCCAATTTAGTACTATAAAATAGATTGACAAAAGGAGTAAGACTCCAAGTGTCACAGGATGGCTTTTTAAGTAAAAATCAATTAAATTATTAATCATATATCTATTATATTAACTTTTGTGCAGCAGATTCAATTTTTGCTGATACAGATGCAATAGCAGAGCTAGAATCTGCTATTGTATTAATAAGTTCTTTTGCTTCATCAAGAGCCGCAGCAATTTCAGTTTCAGTTTTACCGCGTATTGCAGCTGCACCCTCAACTAAAATGACAACTTTTTCTTCATCAACTTGAACAACACCCCAATTAACAACAACAGATTCGACTGATTTATCTTCTTTTTCGACATCTACCACGCCAGCTTCTAACAAAGTAGTTAGTGATGCATGACCTGCTAAAACACCAAACTCTCCCTCTTCACCAGGGAGAACAACACTAACGGCATTCCCATTATAGATTTCACCGTTAGGAGTTAGGATTTCAAGTTTAAATGTATCCATTACAGTCCTTTACTAAGCAATATGCTTATTTGTTTTTCTCATGTTTAGCGATTGCTTCATCCATGCTACCAACCATATAAAATGAGTTTTCAGACATATGATCGTAATCACCGTTTAAGATTCCTTTGAATCCTTTAATTGTATCTTCAAGAGAAACATATTTACCAGGTGCACCTGTAAATACTTCAGCAACAAAGAATGGTTGAGAAAGGAATTTCTCAATTTTACGAGCACGTTCAACAACATTTTTATCATCTTCTGAGAGCTCATCCATACCAAGAATCGCAATGATATCTTGAAGATCTTTATATTTTTGAAGTGTTTGTTGTACACCACGAGCTACACCATAATGCTCATCACCTAAAATTTGAGGATCAAGTAATCTTGAAGTTGAATCCAATGGATCAACTGCAGGATAGATACCTTTTTCAGCAATTTTACGGTTTAAAACTGTTGTCGCATCTAAGTGAGCAAAAACAGAAGCCGGAGCCGGGTCAGTCAAGTCATCTGCTGGTACATATACCGCTTGAACAGAAGTAATTGAACCATTTTTAGTTGATGTAATACGATCTTGTAATGCACCCATTTCACGAGCAAGAGTCGGTTGGTAACCAACAGCTGAAGGTATACGTCCAAGAAGTGCAGACATCTCTGAACCAGATTGTGCGAAACGGAAGATATTATCAATAAACATCAATACGTCAAGTTTTTTCTCATCACGGAAATACTCAGCCATAGTAAGACCAGTAAGTGCGATACGGTTACGTGCTCCTGGAGGCTCACTCATCTGACCATAGCACAGTGCAACTTTGTCCAAGACGTTCGATTCTTTCATCTCGTAGTAAAGGTCATTTCCTTCACGAGTTCTCTCACCAACACCAGCGAATACTGATAAACCTTCATGACCATGAGCAACATTATGAATAAGTTCCATGATAATAACTGTTTTACCAACACCGGCACCACCGAATAGTCCAACTTTACCACCCTTAGCGTAAGGAGCAAGTAAATCAACAACTTTGATACCTGTTTCAAACATTTCAGTAGTAGTTGATTGATCAACTAATGCAGGCGGTTCACGGTGAATTGACCATGTTGGAGCATCAGTTACCTGTTCTCCACCATCAATAGTCTCACCAATTACGTTAAAGATACGTCCTAGTACTTTTTCACCAACTGGTACACTTATCGGTGCACCTGTAGCAGTAGCATCCATACCACGTACAAGACCTTCACTCATATCCATTGCAATCGTTCTTACACGACCATCACCTAAGTGAGCTGCAACTTCTAATACTAAACGATGTTCACTACCTTCTAAATTAACTTTCACTTCAATTGCTTCGTTAATTACTGGAAGATAACCATCGAAATCAACATCAACAACAGGACCCATTACCTGGCTAATTTTTCCAATCATATTTTTCTCCATTATTTCATAGACTCCACACCACTGATAATTTC
>JALUXS010000073.1 GCA_027013185.1 Sulfurimonas sp. | reverse complement strand
ACGTTGTTTAAGTCTTTGATACTCAAGCAGTTTTCCCTCTTTTTGAAAATAGGCAAGTCTTTCATCAAGTTCTTCTTCTATACGTTTAATAGCAACAGACATTTTTTCCTGAGAAACACTAAATTGGGAGGTTGCATAAATGGTGACACTTTTATGGTCTTCAAGCTTTTTATTGTCAATCACATCAAAAGTATAAATTGCTTCTATTTCATCACCAAAAAATTCAATACGTATAGCTTCTTGTTCAAAATAAGGCGGATAAATATCCATACTCTCACCATTGACACGAATATGTCCACTGTCAAAGTAGCTATCGTTTCTTGAATAGCCCATTTCTACTAAACGAAGTAAAAGTTTTTTCTGAGCAATTTCATCACCTATAGCCAAAGACTGTACCATATTTTGGTACTCCTCTGGGTCTCCAAGTCCATAATTAGCAGAAACAGAGGCTATAACTATCACATCATCATAAGAGAGTAAATTAGCTGTAGCAGAGAGGCGAAGACGTTCTAACTCATCATTAATGGCTGAATCTTTTTCTATAAACAAATCCTGACGCGGAATGTAAGCCTCCGGCTGATAATAATCATAATACGAAACAAAATACTCAACATGATTATTCGGAAAGAACTGACGAAACTCACTGTAGAGTTGTGCTGCCAAAGTTTTGTTATGCGTCATAATGATAGTAGGCATCTTCACATTCTCTATAACGCGTGCCATAGTGTGTGTTTTCCCACTACCCGTAACACCTTCAAGAGTTTGGTAACGATTTCCTTTGAGTATAGAATCTGTCAGGACTTCTATAGCTTTAGGCTGATCACCTGCTGGTTGGTAAGGAGATGTAACTGTAAAATTTATATCTTTTTTCATTGATGGAATTATAGCTGATTTTAATAAACTCTTTTCAGTGCTTTTGCACATACATAGGCACTTGAGAATGCCCATTGGAAATTATAACCTCCGAGTTCTCCTGTTACATCTACGACTTCACCTATAAAATATAAGTTTTTTATCTTTTTTGCTTCTAAAGTATTTGTATCAAGTTCATTTGCCAAAACTCCACCTCTACTTACCTCTGCCTTGCTAAATCCAAAATTACCGGCAGGCGAAAAAGTATAATTATGGACTCTTTTTAGTAGTTCTTTATCATTTTGACTCAACTTTACACACTCTTTATCTTGTACGTCAATAGCAGATAAAAGAGCTTTTGAAAGTCTTTTTGGTAAAGGAATGACAGAACTTAACAATTTTTTACTATTTTTTGCTAAATCTGAAATATTTTTATTTGGTAGGAAATCTATGCTTATATCGCCTTTTTTCCAATAAAGTGAGGCAGAAAGAATTGCCGGACCGCTGATGCCCTTATGGGCAAAGAGCATCTCTTCTTTTAAAATTCTGTCTAAAACTTTTACATGTACATAACAACTAAGCCCACTTAATTCTTTCATCCAAAACTGCTCTTTTTGCAATGTCAGTCCCACAAGTGCCGGCGTAAATTCTTTTACGCTTATGCCAAAATTTTTTGCAATCTGAAGCCCTATATCACTCGCACCTAGAGTTTGAAAACTTTTTCCGCCTGTCGCTATGACTACTTTTTTTGCTTTATATGTACTTTTATCTGTTTTTATACTAAAAATATCATCTTTTTTATCTACATGTAAAATAGTATTATTGAGAATAATTTCACAATTTTTCGTACTCTTTTGTAAAATATTTATAATATCATTAGAAGAGTTTTTACAAAAGTAGTAGCGTCCTTTTCGCAGTTCAAGTTCGACTCTGTTTCTGTCTAAAAAGTCCAATAAATCATCTTTTGAGAATTTTTTAAAGGCTGCACTTATGACTTGTTCATCACCGTCAAAATTATTGATTTGCACATTAACATTAGTTATATTACATTTACCGCCGCCGGAAATTTTCAGTTTTTTTGCCGGTTTTTCATTTACATCTATTATAGCACTCTTTATTTTTTTACCTAAATTACCCGCAAGCATAAGCCCTGAAGCCCCTGCACCGAGAATTAAAACGTCATATATTTTCATGGCATAATTATAGTATAATTACGTACTAATTTTCTCGGAACTGGGCTTATGTGTTTAAAAGCCTAAAAGGCAAGGTTAAAACCTTGCTTGCGAGAATACAATACAATATAAAGAAGAAATATGAGCAATAAACTCCATATAGTTTCACTTGGATGCACCAAAAATCTGGTTGATACAGAAGTGATGATGGGAAAACTACAAAATTTTGAACTTACAGACAATAATGAAGATGCGGATGTCATCATTGTAAACACCTGCGGTTTTATTGATGCGGCAAAAGAAGAATCACTCAATACAGTGCTTTCACTTCATGAGGCACGAAAAGAGGATTCTGTTCTTGTTATGGCAGGATGCTTAAGCGAACGCTACAAAGATGAACTTATGGAACAAATTCCAGAAGTTGACATTTTTACAGGTGTGGGTGATTATGACAAAATTGATGAACTTTTAGTTGAGAAAAAAAGTCGTTTTTCTGATGAAGTATTTTTAATCGACGGAGCAGAACGTATTGTAACAGGTTCAAGCTATCATGCCTACATCAAACTTTCAGAAGGATGTAATCAGACATGCAGTTTTTGTGCTATTCCATCTTTTAAAGGAAAATTGCATTCACGTGATTTGGACTCCATCGCCAAAGAAGTTGAATCTCTTGTTGCAAAAGGATACTGGGACTTCTCTTTTGTTTCGCAAGATTCAAGTTCGTATTTGCGTGATCAAAATATTAAAGACGGTCTTTCTCTTTTAATGCAAAGAATTGAACTTATACAAGGTGTTAAATCTGCAAGAATTTTGTACCTTTACCCTTCTACTACAAGTATGAAACTTTTACAAAACATTGGCAAAAGCAAAATTTTTCACAACTATTTTGATATGCCTATTCAGCACATCAATGATGATATGCTTCGCATAATGAAACGTGGATTTGGCAAAGAAAAAACACTTGACCTTTTAAACTATATGAAAAGTTTGCCAAACTCTTTTGTTCGCACAAGTTTTATAGTCGGGCATCCACATGAAACACAAGAGATGTTTGATGAGATGTGTGAATTTGCCAAAAATTTTGGCTTTGACCGCATCAATGTTTTTTCTTATTCTGATGAAGAAACAACATCAGCCTATGATATGCAAGATAAAATTTCAGATGATGTAAAAGCCCAGCGTGCTCAAATTCTTGGTGATATTGCATCAGAGTGTACAAAAGTATCACTTCAAAAAGAAGTAGGCAAAACGCGTTCAATTGTTATAGATGGAGAAAGTGATGAGCATGAGTATCTCTTAAGTGCAAGAGAAACCATTTGGGCACCTGAAATCGATGGTGAACTTTATATCAATGACAGAACTGTTGATGAAGATTTGGAATTTGGAAAAATCTACCCTGCAAAAATCACAGAACTTGTTGGAAACATTCTCACAGCGACTGTCGACAATGCTACGCAGCAAGACTAAAACAGAACTACAAACCAGCAAAAATCTTCTGGCATTTTCTGCTGGAGGAGATTCTACTGCCCTGCTTTTTTTACTTTTAGAAAATAACATCAGCTTTGACATTGCCATAGTTGATTACGGTATAAGAGAACAAAGTAAAAAAGAAGTTGCCTATGCACAAGCTTTAGCACAACAATACGGCTTTACATGTAACATGCATCAAGCTCCAAAAATTACAAAAAATTTTGAAGCGAATGCCAGAAAAGTGCGTTATGATTTTTTTGAAAAATTAATACAAGAAAAACAGTATGACACACTTTTAACAGCACATCATCTTGGAGACAGATTTGAATGGATGCTGATGCAGTTTTGCAAAGGTGCAGGATGTGCCGAACTTGCAGGAATGAAAGAAAAAACACAACGTAAAGATTATATACTCTACAGACCACTCTTACATGTAGATAAACAAGAACTGCTAAAATATCTACATGTAAACAATATCAACTATTTTGAAGATGCCAGCAATTATGATGAAAAATACGAGCGTAATATATTTAGACATACCCATACAAAACCATTGCTAGAAAAATATTTGCAGGGCATTAAAAAAAGTTTTGCATACATAGATACAGATGTAGAAGAACTCATACAAGAAGTGCAAATAAAAAAGAAAAATAAACTGGTCTGTTTCAAAAAAACAGCTACACCAAGAAATGATGTTTACAATGTTGACAAATATCTTAAATCAATTAAGCACCTTATGAGCGGTGATGAAAAAAAACTTTTACAAGAGAAGAAGACAGCCGTCATAGGCAGGAAGTATATCGTTGCAGTTGTGTCAGATTATATTTGTATTGCACCTTACATAAAAATAGAAAAGATGCCTAAAAGTTTTAAAGAAAAAATGCGTTTGTTACATGTAGAACCAAAACTTCGAGGTTATTTGGCAACAGACCCAGAAGCAGTCGAATTTTTGTCTTTATTATTAGCATAAACTTGCATTGTAAACGATGATTTTATCATCTCTCCATCACGTTTAAAATCAATAGGAAAATTCACACCGATTATCCAGTCGCTTTTATTTAAGGCATCTAAAAAATTATAAAAGTTTTTTGGTGAGCTTATTTGTGATGTTGTATTTACCTCATATGTAGCAAATCCTTCATCATCTTTTGCACGAGAAACTTTAGAAATTTTTAAAGAAGAAAAAAGTGCTTTATGTTGTTTTTCAAACCTTGCAGGATAAAAAGTTGTATGAAAAGCACTAATAATATGCCTATTTTTACTTTGTAAATTTTTAAGTGTTTTTAGCATATTATCATGGAAATTTTGATACTTTTGTAATTCTAAATTTTCTTTTTTAAGCTCTAAACGTGCTGTCCTATAATCTTTTCCTTTAGGAATTAAAATGCCAAATGAAAAAACAAGCACAAATAGAAAAAGAAAGATTGACAACAGCGATATATATAAATAATGACGAGAAATTTTAATTTTCAATGTCTAACTCCTCATTTTGCGATTTATCCATATAATTTGTAGAAACAAACATAAGCCAGCCATTTTTTGCAGGATAAAAACTGGTATAACTTGTATGAAATATAGAGCGTAAAGGTGCTTGCAGCATAAAACTATAGACATCTTTATTTGGTGTAATACCATAAAGAATCAAACCATTTTTTAAAAGTTGTGCACGTGATAATGTTATACGTTGAGGCACTAAATCAAAAAGGTTAGAAATAGAATCTTTTAAAACCATATTTTTAGTAAATACCTTTTCAGACAATGCCTTTTGCTTTTGAATAAAATCTATTTGTGCCTGCATTTTTTTAATATTTACTTGCAAATGCTGTGTCTGCGAACTAATATTGGTTTTATCTTTTGCAAAGGTATAATCTTTATAAAGCAAAAATGCATATGTTAAAAAAAGCATTATCAAGGTTATGAAAAAGAATGTAAATACAATTTGCACTTCTGGAGTAATTGGGGTTTTTCTCTTTGGCTTTATAAAACTATATTTCATAATCCAAGCTCCATTTTAGCGAGTTCACATACCTCAACAGCCAAATCCGCCTGTCGCACATAAACATTGAAAAACATTTCTTCTTCAAGGTACTTTTTCAAATCACTCGTAACACCAATGCAATCTGAAATATAAACATTTTCTATAAAATGACTTTCATATTTTTCATCTTTGTAAAAATGCGCAACTGCCGACTGTATAAGGGTAAACCTTTGATAGTCTTCATTAAAAGATTCATCTTCTTCGGCTTCAGGTAATGTGTCAAGGCTTTCTTGCAGTTCTTCTTCGACATCTTTACTTTGTGAAAACTCATCTATATCTTCTAAAGCATCAAGATCCTCAATATCTCCAAAATCATCCAAATCTTCAATATCATTTTCTTCAACATCAATATCTTCTAAATCAATGCCTTCATCCAAATCCATATTTTCATCCATTTCATCGTTGAGTAAGATATCATCAGTATCATCTCCTGTGAGTACTTCTAAATGCTCTGCATATAGAAGTTGAGAATTTTCAAACATAGATACGGAAATAAAACCATCTTGTACTAAAACATACATGGCAAGATTACCATTTATTTTATCTTTAAAGAAATTTTGCAGAATTACAAATGGAGAAAAAATAAAATCCAATCCCACATCTTCATATTTCTTTTCAAGTTCATATATATCATTTTTTGAAGTATAAAAGACCCATTTATTTTCAAAACATTTATACTGTGCGGTAGATAAATCCTTATAATCTGAGAATTTATTTTTTTCACATGTTGGCAAAGCACCTTGGAAAGCTGAACAATCAACAATAGAAATATAATAATAGGGAGATTCTTTGGCATATCTCACAATAAAATTATACATTTCATTATTGAGTGCTGTTGTATTAAATTCTACGGTTTCTTCTTCAATGATTTCTTTTTTTGAGCGTAATTCTATATACACTACTGTTTTTGTTCTTTGCACAACAATATTGACAAATACTTTAAGATACAATGATTCGAGTATTTTATCTAGCACTAACACTCCCCTAATGGGTGTGCTTTATTGTAATTTTGTTGTTTCAATGCACTACCTAGTTTTGTATATATCTGTGTTGTCGCCATAGACGAATGTCCCAACAGTTCACTCACGTCAGCTATCGGTGCTCCCGCATTTAAAAGAGATGACGCATACGAGTGCCGAAGTTGGTGAGGCGTTACTTTTAAAGCCACACGCCTAAATATTTTTGTTATCATATATCTTAGACTATTTTCGCTTAATCTTTCGCCTTTTTTTTCAAAAAGAAATTTTTTCACCATAAAAGTAGATAAATATTCATCAATGAGGTCTTTTGTGATTTTAAGAAGAGGAATGTCTCTTTGTTTATTACCTTTTCCTATAACACGAATCCATTCATTACTTATATTTTTTTTCTCTAAGGATGCTATTTCTGAGATACGTAATCCCAGAGTATATAACATTGTCACAAGCAGTTTTTCTTCTAAATTACACTGTTTGAGTGCTTCAATAATATGCTCATGCGATACCGGTTTTGGCAATGTCTTTGCCACTTTAATGCTCTCATCAGCACGAAGTTCTACATGTACATTCTGCTCATTTAAAAAAGAGCAAAAACTTCTTAAGGCACTGAGTTTTTTACTGATTGTTTTTGCATTTAAACCAGCTATATGAATTCTATAAGGCATAAGATTAAAAACAATTTTTTCTTTTTCTTTTACTATTTCTATATACTGCAGTGCTTCTTTTAGTGATTCATCATAGGTTTTAATTGTAAGATCTGAATAACCTCGTTGCTCTTCCAAAGCAAGAAGAAAAGATTTTTTATATTTATCTATTAACTTTCTCAAGAAGTTTCTCAAAATCATCATGGTATTTAGCTGCTTTTGCCACTAAATCTTTGTCTGTTATAACACTTGGTGCGAGTTTTACATAAGAATCTACCATTATTTCGCTCATCATTTTCATTCTTGCTTTATCTGCATCACTAATGGAATTTTTGGCAGCAATAAGATTAATTTCTTGCATATACTTTTTTGCTTGTTGTATATATTTTTGATATTTTATAGAAGTTTTGGACTGTGCCATAATTGTTGCTGCCATACGATTATACACATCTATACTAAAAGCTTCATTTGCAAGTTTATACGCTTTTTTGTAGTTTCCTGTATTATAATAATACTTGGCTTCAATAGATTTCTCATAAGACGGATTCACTAAAAAAAATAGACCCATAATCACCAAAAACAGTACTGCTAAACCAGGAAATAAAAATTTACTTTTCATATTTTTGTAATCCTTTTTTTATTAATGACCTGGCTTCTTCTAGCTCCATGCCCTCAATATCGATTAAATCACTGATGTAATAAGTAATTGTACCAAAAGGTTTGGGAATAACAAACTTATCCCATGAATTTAACTGCCAATAAGAACTTGGTTGAATGCGAACAAGGGTGATTTTAACATCTGCTTTTTGTGCCATAACTATAATGCCGTCTGCTACTTCATGCCGAGGTCCTTTTGGCCCATCAGGCGTTATGCCTAAATCAAAACCCTCTTTTAATGCCTTAATGGCTTGTAAAAGAGCTCTTGCCGCATTGCGTCTGCTTGAACCTCTAATGGTTGAAAAACCAAAATAACTTAAAGTTTTTGCAATGAGTGTTCCATCAAAATGATCAGATATAATAAGTTTTACATGTGGATTTTTTTTATAGTGTAAATAGGCATAAGGAATCATCAAAAGTTCTCCATGCCAGCAAGCCATAATAAAGTTTTTGTTTTCAAGCTCTTTTGCAGCCACGAAAACTTTTTTATTTGTCATAGCTAGCACTCTTATAAGAAAAGCACCAATGGATGGTAAAAGTAAAAGAGCGAGCTGTCGACTTATTTTTTTAAGCAACTACTTCGCCTGTTAAAATTGTTCTGCCGATTGAAGTAATTTTAACATCTCTAAACTCCCCTAAAAGTTCTTCGCTCCCTTTGACTTTAATGACAAGGTTATTATCACTTCTGCCTGAAACAAAATTGTCTTTATTTAAAGTTTCAAAATAAACACGAAATGTCTTTCCTAAATATTTCTTATTAATTTCATCTAAAATTTCATTATGCAAAGATTGTAAATAAGAAAGTCTCTCAGATGCTACTTTTTCATCTACAACATTAGTAAAATGTTCAGCCTCTGTTTCAGGTCTTGGCGAATATTTAAAGGAAAAAATCTGGTCAAATTGTACTTTTTTTATTACATCAATTGTATCGGCAAAATCTTCATCACTTTCACCTGGAAATGCAACAATAACATCTGTCGAAATACTCACTTCAGGGCAAATAGAACGAAGTTTTTCAACACGATTTAAAAACCACTCTTTGGTGTAACCGCGTTTCATATCTTTGAGCACTTTTGTAGAGCCACTTTGTAGTGGCATATGCATAGATTTACAAATTTTAGGATTTTTGGCAAACTCTTCTATAAATTCATCATCCATATGAAAAGGATGCGGTGAAGTAAAACGAATACGTTGTAAACCTTCAATTTTTGACAAACGACGAAGCAATTCTGTAAAATTCACTTTTTCATGTTCGCTGGAGGAAAAACGACGACCATAGTTATTTACATTTTGACCAAGTAAAAATATCTCTTTTGCACCGTTATCAACAGCACGTTTTGCTTCTTGTAAAATCAAATCATCAGGAATAGAAATCTCATCTCCCCGAGTTTTTGGCACAATACAAAAAGTACATTTTTTATCGCAACCTATAGAAATATTAATAAATGCTTTATATGTGGATGTTCTAAAATCATCAAATGCAAATTCACTCTCATCATAGTTAATGTCTATTTCTACCGCTTTATCACGATGCAATACTTCACTAATTTTTGAAACATTTCTTGCACCGAGTACAAAATTTACATAAGGTGCTCTTTTGATGATTTCTTCACCAAGATGAGAAGCTGTACAGCCGCAAACACCTATTTTTGCTGATGGTTTTTTCTTTTTATTAAAACCGCCAAGTTCAGAAAAGAGTTTATGCACAGGTCGTTCTCTTACAGAACAGGTATTTATTAAAATCAGGTCGGCATCTTCAAGATTTTGTGTTGTCTCGTAGCCTTCTTTGTCATGCAACTGTGCTATCATATGCTCTGAATCACGAGAATTCATAGCACATCCCAAGGTTTCAATAAATAACTTTTTACTCATAAACTGCTCTTTAGCTCATTATATGAACTTGGTACATGTAGTCATTGTCTGACAAACCGTACTTCACTTCACTCATATAAAAACTTTTTCCCATTGCTTCATAATGATCTTGTAACTCTAACAAATCTTTATGTGAATTTTCTCTATCAAAGTAAAATATAATACTTTCATTTTTTTCTACTTCAGCATCTAATTTCGCTAAATCAGCCTTTTTTGGTTTTACGTCTAAATCAGTTCTTGCGAATTTCAAATCCATTATCTTTTTCCTTTAATTTATAAATAAATTCAAGGGAACCTTTTATTCCCTATTTATACGCCAAAGGAAGTAATTCCTTTGACTACGTTAACACTAGGTTTTCTTCGGCAGAAAGCCCACACCACTTTGTGGCTATATTTCACTCTAAAAAGTTTTGGATTATACTTTATATCTACTAAAAACTGGGTTAAAGCTATTTTTAGTAGATTTTGTGTATAATTATGCACTTCAATTAAGAAATCCCCCACATACCAATTATCAATGTCAGGTTTCTTAAAAATACCAAGGAATTAACTATGGAAAAAATTTTAGATATAGCCGAAGCTATCGGACATGAAAAAGGTTTACAACCTGAAAAAGTTATGCAAGCTCTTAAAACTGCTTTTGTACAGACGGCAAAAAGAGTTATAGGCCATAACTTTGCTTTTGAAGCACAAATTGATGAAGATACAAAAAATATAAAAATTGTTCAAACTATCACTGTTGTAGCAGATAATGATGAAAAACTTCAAGATGAAGAAATTGCACCGGCATACATCTCACTTACAGAAGCTAGAGATTATGATGATCAGGTAGAACTTGGTGATCAACTGCAAATTGATCATAATTTAGAAGATTATGGAAGAACAGGGGCATCACAACTCCATCGTGAGATTGAGTACCATGTACAAAGACTTGTAGAAGATGAAATATATAATAAGTACAAATCCAAAGTTGGTACTCTTGTAAGTGGGCGTGTAATACGTGTCGATGCACAAAACAACACGTACATTGAAGTAGATGAAATTCGTGCAGTGCTACCTATGAAAAGTCGTATAAAAGGCGAAATATTTAAAGTAGGCGACCATATAAAAGCAGTGGTGCGTCGTGTAAATATGGACAAAGAAAATGGTATGCAAATAGAACTTTCACGAACAAGTCCTAAATTTTTAGAAGCACTTTTAGAGCTTGAAGTCCCAGAGATTGCAGAGGGTTCAGTTATCGTTGAAAAATCAGCACGTATTCCGGGTGAG
>JALUXS010000072.1 GCA_027013185.1 Sulfurimonas sp. | reverse complement strand
TACGCCAAATATTAAGCCGCAGTGGGTTATAAAACGCGTAGGTGAATTACTTGGTGATAATGCAAATATTTCAACAGATGTTGGACAACACCAAATGTGGACTGCACAATTTTACCCATTTACAAGACCTCGTCAGTTTATAAGTTCTGGTGGTCTTGGAACAATGGGATTTGGTTTTCCTGCTGCTATGGGTGTCAAAGCCGCAACGCCTGATAAAACAAGTATTAACTTTACAGGAGATGGTTCTATTTTAATGAATTGTCAGGAACTCATGACTGCAGTTGAAAAAAAGCTTCCTGTTATTAACATTATTTTAAATAATAATTTTCTTGGCATGGTGCGTCAATGGCAGACACTTTTTTATAATAAACGTTATAGTGAAACAGATTTATCGGTACAACCGGATTTTGTAAAACTTGCTGAGGCTTTTGGTGGGATAGGTTACAGAGTTACAACAAAAGAGGAGTTTGATGCCGCTTTAAAAGATGCAATACAAAAAAATATAGTTGCATTCATTGAAGTGAAAGTTGAAAGGCTTGAAAATGTTATGCCGATGGTTCCATCGGGTGGAAGCTTGTTTAATATGATGCTATTAGAGAAAAAGGAGAGTAAATAATGAATGATAATAATGAAAGAAGAGTAGTTTCAGTTATCGTTGTAAATGAAGCGAGTGTTTTATCTCGCATTACAGACCTTTTCTCTGGACGTGGATACAACATCACTTCTCTAACAGTGGCTCCAATTCCAGAGAGTAAATATTCTCGTTTAACAATTGTAACATCTGGTTCTGTGCGTGTAATTGAGCAGATTACAAAACAGCTTCATAAGCTCATTCCAGTACTTCGTGTGTATGAACACGATGATTTAGTTGAAAAAGAGATGGCATTAGTAAAATTTCCTATTACAGAAAACATAAGTGATATCAGTGCTATATGTAATGCGTACAATGGAAAAATAGTGAATGTTGGACATGATGTTATTATTACTATGGTTGCAGATGAGCCAAGAAGAGTTGATCATTATCTTGAAGCTGTTAGAAAATACAATCCAAAAGAGATTGTTAGAAGCGGCGCTGTTGCCTTAGAGAGATAAGAAAATGAAATTAAGTGAAGTAGCTTCAATTTTACAATGTGAGTTTCATGGTAAAGATATAGAAATTATTGGAATGAATACACTAAAAGATGCAAAGGAAAATGAAGTTTCTTTTGTGTCAAATTCAAAATATGTCAAAGATCTCAAAGATACAAATGCAGCAGCCGTTATTCTCTCAGAAAATTTAGCATCCGAGTTATCTGTTAAATCTAGCCCTTTGGTAACTGAAAATCCTTATTGGTCAATGGCTATACTTTCAAAATACTTTGCTCCTCCAATAGAAGATACAAAATTGCCTCAACCAAAAATAGGTAAAAATTGTAATATTTCCCAGCAGGCTACAATAGCTAATGGTGCTGTTATAGGAGATAATTGTACAATACTCGCACATGTTTATATTGGTGCAGAAGTTACAATAGGAAATAATACGGTGATATACCCAAGTGTTACAGTCTATAGAGATTGTAAAATTGGCAATGACTGTATGATTCATGCAAACACCGTTATTGGTTCAGATGGTTTTGGATTTGCTACAAATAATTTGGGTGAACATAAAAAGATTTATCAAAATGGTAATGTAGTTATTGAAGATGATGTGGAAATCGGGAGCAATACAAGTATTGACAGAGCAGTTTTTGGTTCTACCTTAATTAAAAAGGGTGTTCGCATTGATAACCTTGTTCAGATTGGCCACAACTGTGAAATAGGTGAGTATTGTGTGATGGTTTCGCAAGTTGGACTTGCCGGTTCTTCTAAATTTGGCAGAAATGTGGTAATGGGCGGCCAGGCGGCAGCATCCGGACATCTTGAAGTCGCAGCATTTTCTACCTTTGCAGCACGAAGCGGCATAACAAACAGTATTAAAGAACCTGGTAAAACTTATGCAGGTTTTCCGCTTATGGGTCATAGACAATGGTTGAAACTTCAGGCAAAACTTGCTAGACTTATCAAGTAAAAAAAATTAAGGAGTTAGTATGTCAAAAATAATCCCACTAAGCGGAACAAAAAATGGTGTTATATCTGTAAAAAAGATTGAGGAACCATATGGTACTGGAAGTGGTACAGTTGCAAGTATCGGTATTTCACTCTCAGGAGATGCAGAAAGTCCGGAATGGAAAGTTCATATTCCATTTGGGAATGTAGATGATGTCATTAAGGCTTTATCTGAGATTAAGTAGGTGTAAAACCTACTTTGTTTTGAGCTCTTGTACAAACTCATCTATTCTTTTGATGCCTTCTCTTATACTGGTAATTCCCGTGGCAAAGCTAAATCTAAAATAACCTTCACTCCCAAAACCAACACCCGGAACAACGGCAACACCTTTAGAAGCTAAAAGCTCTTTTGCAAATCTTAAAGAATCATGACTTACTTCTTGAATATTGACAAAAAGGTAAAAGGCACCATCAGGTTTTAAAACGCTTAATCCGTCAATTTCATTAAATAGTTTTACTGCTTCATCACGGCGTTTTTCAAATTCTTTACGCATCATTTCGATGTCATCATCAGCACTTCCGTCAAGTCCGGCAATAGCTGCATATTGCGTCATTGTATTTATATTTGAAGTACTTTGAGATTGTAGTTTTTTTGCAGCTTTGATGATTTTTGTATGGTATGATGCCATATAACCGAATCTCCAACCCGTCATAGCGACAGATTTACTTAATCCATTTATAGTGATGGTTCTTTTAAACATATCTTCATTGACTGCGGCAGCTGAAGTAAAGGTACCATCATATATGAGTTTTTCGTACATTTCATCACTTGCAACCAAAACATTAGTTCCTTCAAGCACCTTAGCTAAGGCAGTGAGTTCTTCTTTAGAATAAACAGCACCGGTTGGATTAGAAGGTGTCGTTAAAATTAACATTTTTGTTTTTGGTGTTAATGCATTTTTTAACTGCTCAGGTGTGATTTTAAATGCTGTGGTATCACTTGTTGGAAGTTCAATAACTGTTCCGTCAAAATATTTAACAAGTTCAGGGTATGTAACCCAGTATGGCGTAGGAATAACCACTTCATCACCTTTTTTGATTATAACCGAAAAAAGATTAAACAAAGAGTGCTTTGCTCCATTGTTTACAATAATTTGATTAGGCTTATATGTAAGGCCGTTATCTCTTTGTAATTTATGTATTATTGCCTCTTTAATGGCTGGAATCCCATCTACAGCAGTATATTTTGTAAATCCATTGTTTATTGCATCTATTGCAGCATCTTTGATAACTCTGGGCGTGTCAAAATCTGGTTCACCGGCTGAAAAGCTAAGAATATCTTTTCCTTCAGCCTTTAGTTCTTGTGCAAGAGCGGTGATTGCCATTGTTATGGATTCTGATAGTTTGTCTATGCGTTTTGCTAGCATTGAAACCCTTTAAATAAAATATTGGAAGAATTATACTAAAAAATTTATGTATATTCGTTGAGAATGGAATGAAAAATTAATTTTTCATTGATTTTATAAAAGATTCATAAATATGTTCAAGTTTTAAATCTTGATCAAGAACATCTTTGTTTTCTTTGACTAAAATATGTTCAAGTATCGCAACTCTTTTAAGAAGGTACTCAAACATTTCTTTGTTAATATCCGGAAGCATATTATGCATAAATGGATCTTTACATCTTCCTTTTTCAATAATATGTGCAGGAATACCAATAGCAGTTGAACAGTCAGGAACTTCTTTCACAACAACAGAATTTGCTCCAATCTTTGCATGTTCTCCAATAGTAATATTACCAAGTACTTTTGCTCCTGCACCGATTACAGCACCTTGTTTGACTGTTGGATGACGTTTACCTTGTGTCAGGGAGACACCACCTAGTGTGACCCCTTGATATATCAGCACATCATCTTCAATAATTGCTGTTTCACCGATGACAACACCAAAACCATGATCTATAAAAACACGCTTTCCAATTGTTGCTGCTGGATGAATATCAATATTTGTAAGAAGCTGATTTAAACCCATAATTATCCGGGCAGTTTTTTTAAAATTTGATTTATAGAGTCTATGTGCTAGCCTATACCATGCAACTGCCCAAACACCGGGGTAATTAAATAAAAAATCAATTTTTGAGTTTAATGCAGGGTCATTTTTATATGCATTTGAAAAATCTTCTCTTATTTCTGCAAATATTCCCATAAAAATCCTTAATTTGTTGTTCTTAAATAGCCATTTTGCTGTAAAAATCTTTCAAGCTTTGCAAGTGTATCATCTTTTTCTTTTTCTGTAATAAATTCACTATTTTTCAGATTATTTTTAAGTTGATTTAATATTTTCTTTGAATCATATCCCAGTGAATCAAGAATATTTAATATATTTTTAGATTCAATTGCATTAGTGATTTCGTAACTCGTATCATTAATTACAATAGTGTATTCATTTGGATGTGTAAAGAGATTATGATTCATTCCAAGAGTTTCTTGATAAGCACCTACATTGAAAAAAGCTAAAAAATAGTCTTCTTCTTCAATATTTACATCATGCAAGTATAATGGTTTTTCAGGATTAAATCCAATCTCTCCATCACTGTCACAGGTAATATCCCAGAGTGATGCTGCCCGAAGAGGGGGTGTATTTAAATGGTGAATCGGCATAACAGGAAAGTGTTGCCCTAATCCCCAATAATCAGGTAAACTTTGAAATATAGAGGCATTAATTAAATAGCGTTCTTGCAATTTTATTTGAAGTTGTTCAAGCTCATTTGTTGGATTTGCTGATTTTAAATAGAGTGCTTTTTTTATAATGTTGTGTACTAAGATTTCTGCATTGGAACGATCTTGTAAATCAATATACCCTAAATCAAAAAGTGTAAAGAGAGATTCCATATGATCGAGTGCATCATGTAAATATTCTATACAGTTTGCATTATTTAAAAGATGGTTTAGTTCTATCAACTCTTCTATAAGAGGAGGATTTTCTTCTTTGAAATTTAAAAGTTTTTCTTGGTAATCTTGTGTGAAAAGTTCTAGTACCGGCGTAATCAGTACAGCATGTGATGCCGCTACAAATCTTCCTGATTCAGTAAAAATATCAGGATGGGTGACATTTTTTGCATTCATAATTTCACTCAGTAAAAAAACAACAGAACTTGTAAATTCATCTATTGAGTAGTTTCGGGCATTTGATTTTATATGTTGGTCATATTCAACTGCTAAGCCTCCACCAATGTTAATGATTGAAAGGGATTCTGCACCCATTTTTCTGAGTTCAGCGTAAATATTCCCGGCTTCTCGAAGGGCTTTTTTAAGAGGTGCAATATCTGACATTTGTGAACCTATATGAAAATGAATCATTGTTAATTGTTGTATCAAATTTGCATTTTTTAGTAGTTTAACAGCCTCAATGATTTCTGTTGATGTGAGCCCGAATTTTGCATCCATACCACCACTTTTTGCCCAAATACCACTGCCTACACTATGCAAGCGAACACGTATCCCTATATTTGGAATTTTTAAATTAGATTTTGAGGCTACGGCAATAATCATTTCAAGCTCATTAAGCCCTTCAATGGTTATTGTAATTTTATGACCGCTTTGTGCTGCTATGAAAGCAAGTGTGAGCATCTCCTCATCTTTAAAGCCATTCACTGTAATATTGGCACCTTGAAGTGTTTTGCTCATTGCAAGAATGAGTTCAGCTTTGCTTCCTGCTTCCAAACCATAATTGTATTTTTGCCCTTGTGAAGTAATAGCTTCAATGACTGAGGGAAATTGATTGACTTTTAAAGGGAAAACAGCATTGAAATTTCCCTTGTAATTATTTTCGATAATAGCCTTTTCAAAATAAGTATAAAGTGTTTTAATTTGTTTTTTAATTAAATGAGGAAACCTTAAAAGTAGTGGCCCTTTTACATGGTTGGCACGTATATTATTGACTATTTCAAGTAAGGATGGCATAGATTTATAATTAAGTTTTATTTCATCATCTTCTATAATAAAATTTTTGTTTGACCAAATATCAAGACCAAAGTTATTCAAAATTTTTCCTATACCTTGAGTTTTTGATGAAAATATTTGTCAACATCAAAATATATTTCACCACTTCTGTTTTTAAAAGTCAATAAACTTTTATTTAAATCTTTAATGCTTTTAAGACCCATAACAGCAAGAATAGTTTTCATACTTTTAATAAGATTTCTGTGATAATTTCCTATTTCTATACCTTCCTTGACGACAAGATAAGAAGCTCTTCTTTTTGGATCTTGTGTAGCCATTCCTACCGGGCATATATGTGTTCCAAATCCTGAACACATTCGTGCACGTATACATCCTCCACTCATCATAAATCCACGTGCAATTCCGACAGCATCCGCACCCATGCACATAGTGATTATAACATCATCAGGTGTAAGAATCTTACCGCTTGCTATGATTTTAATATCTTCTCGTAGTGTATACTTCTTGAGTGTTGTATCTAAAATATATAGAGCATTTGGTGTTGTGAGCCCAACTGATTCCATAAGTTCAAGAGGTGCTGTTGCACTACCGCCTTCACCACTGTCAACAGTAATAAAATCAGGAATACTTTTATTTTCGCGTTTTCTTTTTGCAATTTTTGAAGCTAAGTCATCAATAGAATTTGCATCTGAGATAACAATTTTAAAACCGACTGGCTTTTGTGATAATGTTTGCAATTTTCCAACAAAATCTAGTAAATTTTCTGTTGTATCGGCATATGGAAATCTATTTGGAGAAAAAATATCTTTCCCCTCTTCTACACCTCTGTAATATGCTATGTCAGCAGTTACTTTGGCACCTGCGAGTTTTCCACCGGTTTGTTTTGCCCCTTGTGCTATTTTTATCTCTGTCATACGACAAAATCTCATGACTTTTTGATATTTTTCTTCATCAAATTGTCCATTTTTATCTCTTACCCCATAAAGTCCGGAACTCATTTGGAAAATTATATTTGGGATGCTATCAGGAACAGTTTTTGGAAAGCTCTCAATAGGTGCATTCCAATTTACTCTAAATAGAGCATGTGAAGCTGTATCATATATATAAGTGTTTTGTGTTTTTTTATTTAAAAGCATAGTTCTATACCATTTAATTGCTACAGCATGATTAAAAAAGAAAGTTCCAATTTTAAATACAAGCTCTGCTAAAGGTTTGCTTTTAACAATTTCCAAATATTGTGCATTCTTAAAATCTGGTTTGAGTGTAAAAAGATGATTTGATGTTAACGAACCTTCTCCTGTATTTATTGTAAGCTTCGAGTTCATTCCTGCGAGACTAAAAGCACGTATAGCTTCAGGACTGAGCGAGCCATCACTCATGGCTGAACGAACTATAGGTGTTGTGCTAATAAAAGGGTGTTTTCTTTCTTTTCCAAATACAACACTTGTATCATCATCTACTTCATCATCATTTAATACACTTGATGCATGTTTAATGACAAATCTGGAACCGGAAAATGGCTGCAGTACAGAAAAAGATTTATAGTTAGGTTTATTTTTGGCTGCAGTGTATACCCAGTCTACTTTATCTTTAGATTCATAAAATGTTTCATCAGCAAAGTATTGTCGTAAAGGTTCTCTAAGTGTTTCAAAAAGGTAACGCATTCTTCCTATAACAGGGTAGTTAACAAGAAGAGCATGTTGCCTTTGAACAAATTTATCATATATATACAGCATAAAAGTACCAATCACAGCAGCTAGTAAAAAAAATTCTATAAAATGGACAAAAAAATTCCATATGTCCATAAGAAAATTCATTAAAATTCATCCATTTTTATAATTGATTCTGTTTTGTTTTGTAAATCTTTGACCCAAATTGTATTGTCAGCCATTTCATTTGTACCAATAATACAACAATATTTTGCATGCATTTTATCAGCACCTTTGAGATGATTTTTTAAATTTTTTGCTTTATAATCACAAATTGCTTTGTTTGTAGCTCTTTTTTTATGTGTAAGTGACACAATAATATCTACAGCTTCATCGTCCATAGCACCAAAGTAATACCCTTCTCTTGATTCTTGAGGCATGTTTATAAGTTCTAAAAGTCTTTCAATCCCCATGGCAAAACCAACAGCAGGAGTAGGGCGTCCATCAAGAAATTCTACAAGTCTGTCATATCGTCCTCCACCGGCAATGGCACTTTGACTTCCGATATTATCACTTACAAATTCAAAAGCAGTTTTAGAATAGTAATCAAGTCCCCGAACAAGGTTTGTATCTATTTCATAACTGATATTATTGTTATTGAGGATTTTTTTCAGCTTGTCAAAATCACTTTGGCATCCTGCACACAAAGCATTGATGAGTTTTGGTGCAGTTGCATATAAAGATTGACATTTTTCATTTTTACAATCAAGTACACGAATAGGATTTGTCTCTTTTCGTCGTTTACAATCTTCACATATATCTTCTTCGACACTTTGTATAAAAGAGACAAGACTTTCACGATATTGAGGCATACAGTTACTGTCTCCTAAAGAATTTAGTTGGAGTCTGTAGCCGATTCCAAGCTCTTTTAAAATATCACTTACCATCATAATCATTGCTGCATCTTCATACACACTTGCAAGTCCAAAACTTTCAACACCAAATTGATGAAATTCTCTGAGACGTCCTTTTTGCGGTCTTTCATATCGAAACATTGGACCAGCATAAAAAAATCTATGAATTCCTCCAGCTTTGTCCAGTTTTTTTTGTATAAAAGCACGCACAACACCGGCAGTTCCTTCAGGACGAAGACAAACATCATTTTCGCCTTTGTCTATAAATTGATACATCTCTTTACCGACAATATCACTGCTTTCTCCAACACTTCTCTTAAAAAGAGCAGTCTCTTCTAATAGAGGTGTTTCTATATAATGAAAACCATATTTTTTTGCTGTATTAGTTGCTACATGTAAAAAATAAGTAAATCGTTTGTATTCATTTTCATCCAGTATATCATTCATTCCTCGGAGTGATTTTATCATATTGGGTATCCTTTTTTCTGTTCTTTATATATTAATATTGTTTAATATTTCTTTTGTTATACTTGCTATATCTTTTGTCGCATCGATGATTACAAGTTCTAACCCAAGAAGTTTACTTGCTTGAACAATAGCTTCTTGGATTTGTAATAAGTAGGCACTGCCACGTAGTTCTATACCGTCGAGTTCTTTTTGAGACAGTCTAAATTCTAGTTCTTCTTTTGTTAGACGAAGTAAAAAAACTTTTTTTGGATATATTTTTTTTGTTGCAAAATCATTTAAAGCAAGTAAATCTTTTGTTTGTATATCCCCTTGAATTAAAGCATAGGCAACACCGCTTACGGCACTTCTGTCTGATATTATCATTTTGCCAATATTTGGCTCAATAACCTCTTTTATATGTTCAGCACGATCAGCTAAAAAAAGAAGAAATTCTGCCCTTTTACTTTTTGTTTTAGCACTTAAAACCATTTCACGAATTTCTTTTCCTATGGTAGTCCCACCAGGCTCTTTAGTAATAACTGCATCTGGAAAATGGTTTTTTAAGGCAGAAATCTGAGTACTTTTTCCTGCCGTATCTATGCCTTCAATCGCAATATACATCAGCGTAAACTCCTGATAATGGATTGTACCTCTTTAGGAAGTAAATGCTCTGTTTTTCCATTGAATTTTAATAAGTTTCTAACAATCGATGAACTGATAAAAGCATGTTTAAGCTTTGGCATAAGATAAACAGTTTCTATGGTCTCATCAAGAGAATTATTTAAATATCCGAGTTGGAGTTCATACTCAAAATCACTTACAGCACGTAGCCCCCGTATTAGTACACCAGCATCATGTTCATGAGCGAGTTCTATTGTCAGGTTATTAAATCCGACTACACGAACCCCATCTAGATCTTTTACAGCACTTTGTGCCATGGTAATTCTTTGCTCAAGTGTAAACATTGGATTTTTGTCTTTTGAGAGAGCAACTGCCACAATGACTTCATCAAATAAATTTCTGGCACGTTCTATAATGTCAAAATGTCCATTTGTTATTGGATCAAAAGTCCCAGGATATAAAGCAATTTTACGATTCTTCACTTTGCCACCTTTTATATAATTCATTTTCAATACCAAGTAAATCAAACCATTTACCGACAATGAAATTTTCCATATCATCTAATGTCTGCTGCTGGGAATAGTATGCCATAACGGGTGGTGCTATAATGACACCAAGCATTGAGAGTTTATGCATATTTTCTAAAGCTATAGTAGAAAAGGGTAGTTCTCTTGGTGCAATAATGAGTTTTTTTCGTTCTTTGAGCATAACTGCAGCACATCTAGTAATTAAAGTATCTGATATGCCACAGGCAATTTTTGCCAAAGTATTCATAGAACAAGGGGCAATAATCATAGCATCTACACCAAAAGAACCTGATGCAACGGATGCTGAGATGTCTTTATTACTGTGTGTCATTACATCATTCATTTCTTGAGAAAGTACAATTTTTGAGTTTTGTGACATGATAAAATGCTTTTCAATTGTGTCTGGAAGAAGCTGAAGCATTTTTATACCAAGATTAACACCACTGGCTCCACTCGTTGCAACGACTATTTTTGTTTTTTTCATTTCATTTCTGCTTTATTTCTACCAGTTACACTGACTTTTATTTTTTTACCGTTTTTTTCAACAACATGTATTGTATCTCCAATTCTGCCATTTTGAAGTGCTTTTGCTGAAAAAAAAATGCTTATTCCTGCATTGTTTAGTCTTACGTTTACAAAAGAGTTACGTTTGACTAAATATAAGCCTGTAACTTCTCTGTTTGTAATTATTTTATCTTTTTTTAGATTATATTTACTTTGATATTTTCTTACATGTAAAACTTGTATAGGCATTGCCCTAAATTTAGTCAGTATTATACTGTCTTTTTTTGTATTTATATTACTGAGCTCACTTCCTTTTTTTATATTGTTCCTTGTAAGTAGAACAGTAACAGTTGCAAAAATTTGATAATTAAAAAATATTTTTTTGTTTTCTTGTGTTTTGATAGAAAGAATGCCTTGATGGGAAAGAAAAGCATTCTTGT
>JALUXS010000071.1 GCA_027013185.1 Sulfurimonas sp. | reverse complement strand
TGGGTATTAAATCCTTGATGGGCGTAATGATACGATCATCAACCCATGACTTTGGCAGGTGAAACAATAGAGAGCCTAAGGTGTGATAGCCAAGTTTTTGCAGCTTTTTTGCAGCCACAGGACCAATACCATCGATGCGCTCAATAGGCAGGTAAAAACTGGGGTAAATTTCAATAGGCATGATATTAATTGGATTCTTTATTGCTTATTTTATACTTTTTTAAAAGTTGAAAAGAGTGAATATATATATTTTTAGATAAATTGGACGATGGTGATAGAAATAGTTTGTCTGGGTTTTCACCGAGGCAACCTGATAATTTTAATTCATAAGCCCTCATTCTTCCAAGACTAAGAAGAAAAACAATAATGGCTATAATATTTATAAACTCTATTGGGGGAATAGGTAAACTAATTGATGCAATTGCACTTAAGTTTACTATTAAATATACCTTTAGTTTTAGTGCATACGTATGAATGAGCTTTAAATCAAAATGAGTTATAGACTCTAACTTAGATGATGCTTCTTCGTGCCGCATAAAAAGAGCTTCGTAAAAATAATATAAAGAGATGACTACAAATATAATCGCTAGAAATAGCGATATAAAGTGAAAGGCTAGTAGAAAATTACCTGTAGGACTTATTTCACTTGGTTTATTGTAACCTTGAAGCCAGTAAGCAAGACAGACATTTAAAGAGATTAACCATGCTGACCAAAGTATATACGATACACCTGTTTGCCTGTATTTTTCTTTGCTATGTTTATTGTTGTTTAGAATAGTTGGCATGAGGTAACGAGATCTTGTTTTTAACAAAGGTGCATACAAAGATGTTACTACCAATGTAGGAAGTAAGATTAAGTAAACTAAAAAGTAACTTTCCACTCGTTGTTAACCCTCTTTATTTAAACTCATTTATGGAAGAATGACTATTTACAGTAATAGGATTAAAGCTTAAATATGCATTCTTTCCCACAAAATACTTTTTTAACCACTTATACACCAGAATCGGTTGCATCTCAAAGCCGTATTCTTCGTTGGTAACGCAGGCGTGTTGCTGGATGTAATAGGTACAAATATGTCCAAAAAACAATGGCATCAAATAAGAAGTAAAACACGGCAATACCACTGGGCGGATTGCCGCTGGGTAGCCAGTTGAACATATCAAATGCTATTTCAGGCCAATACCAACAGCCTGTGCTTGTGCCAACCAATTCAATATAACAAACAACAACAAACATAATGAGGAAAAATGAGCGTGATTTTTTGGTAAAGTATAAGGTAAGCATAAAGGTAACAGCTGCAACAAAACCATAGACATCATTTGTCCAAAATAGCCAAAAAATACTGTATACGATGGCGATAATCAGTAGTCCGCGTTGAACTTGATTGGCGTATGTTTGCATACAAAGTTTTTTCGACATTTTGAATGTCCAAGCAAAAATAAGACCGTGGGCAAAAGCCAACCAAAGCGGAATATTATCGAAGCGGTAGTGGTACATACCCAATACTTTGGAAAAAATATATTCACCTGTAAGCCCAACTATAATACCAATGAGTAAGACATTACGAACGCGTTTAGTACCGTTTCGATAAGCACGAATATAAGCGAGAAATACTAAAATAGTGGCCACCCATTGCCCATTACCCACCAGTGCATCGCCATATTTACTGTCGAGCAGTAAAAAAATAGGCACACCAATGATTAAAAAGAGTATCGAACGAATCGTCTCTTTATGGGCGAGGCGTTTTTTTATCATTTAAACTCTTGCATAGAATAGCGGTTGTTTGCAGTAATATCATTATAGGTAAATGTGGTTTGTTGACCTGAATAGATGTTATCTTTAAGCCAAGTTTCTTCATCTGTTGTTTCTTCTTGTTGAACAGCTTTACTCCATACACCTTTTTTGCCTTTGCCATATTGATCCGTGTAAGCATAGTTTGCTAACCAACGGTAACCACGCTCTTTTAAGTCGTCTTTTTTA
>JALUXS010000070.1 GCA_027013185.1 Sulfurimonas sp. | reverse complement strand
CATATTTTTCCTTATACTTTTTTCGTATTTTTATCAGTAATATATGCAAATATAGGAATGTAAATAAGTGCTGTAAAGGTCAATAAACCTCCAATACTTACATCAGCCAATGGACTTAATCTTTCAAGGCCCACTGCCTCTTCAAGGGCAATAGGCAACATTCCTGCCATACTACCAAAAGAAGTCATCATAATTGGACGATAACGTACTTTTAAAGCTGCTACAGCACTTTCAAACGGTGCAACACCCTCTTTCTTATATTCTTGATAAAAATCAATGAATAAAACAGCATTTTTAATAATAATACCGAATAACAAAAATAATCCCATCATACTTGGTAAACACATAGGCTTATCCATAATTAGCAAAGCCCATATAGCACCAGTCATTGCCAAAGGCATAACAAGTATCATCAAAACTGCCAATTTTACAGATTTATAAATTGCCATTAAGGTTAAAAGCAATACTACCAGACCAATACCTAAAGCTTTAATCATTCTATGAAAACTGTTATTTATAGAAACTATGCTTCCTGCTTGTGCTATTTCTATATTGTCCAGTTTATCTTTTTTTATGATGGCATTTGCATCATCTGTTACACTTGTTATTGCCTTTTTCGCTCTATACCCATTTACATCAAGAGAGTATTGCATTTGATCTCGTTCTATTTTTGAGTATGTTAAATGCTTTTTCATGGTAGCTAGTTCAGATAGCGGTATTTCTCCATAGGCAGTAGAAATAGGCAACAGTCTCAATGTTTGTATATTTTTAGAGAATTTACCTTTTAGATACAATCTAACAAACTGTGAATTCATTGAACTTAAATCAGAATTCAGACCAATAATTTCGCCTTTAATAGGCAACTGCATTGCAATTTGATACGGTGTAACTCCATAGCTGAGTGCCTTATTTTCATCTATTTTTAGTTCTATTTCTGTAAAATCTTTATCCCAGCTTGTTGAAAGTGATGTTAATCCCTTAATAGGTCGTATTGCATCTTCAACTTTATGAGAATATGCTGCCAAACCTTCAATACTTGGAGATTTTAATCGCAAATCAAGCGGTGCCTTAATGGCAGAGACCGGTGTTGCACCAAAATCATACACGTCATCTCTTTTTACACCTTCTAATTTTGCAATCTTTTTTCGTATAACATCTTCAATCTGCCAGATTGTCTCTTTACGTTCAAAACGATTCACTGCATTTATTGTAATTGTCGCTTCTGAAGGTAAATTACCACTTCCTAAACTTAAAACACCCGGTTCTGTTCCAAATGCCACTGAACTCATCACAAACCAAGGCTGTTCTTTTAGCCATTTCAGTACAGGTATAATTCTTTTTTCTGCACTCTCTACCGTGTCATTTGAACTAAAAGCAACTTGTGCTTTAATAATTCCTGTATCCATCGGTGGCATTGCATCTCTACCTATTGTCGGGACAATATTTTTCAAAGAGACGACCATTATAAGCATCCCTCCACCGATTAAAATCATACGACGAAATATTTTAAATGTATCGCCATTTGTAAATTTTAAAATTCCAAGAAACGGTGCGATAAATCGACCAATCGTGTTTGGATAAAGTTTACCCACAAAAAGTTCAAATTTACTTCTTTGTACTCCATTTTTATATAATTTTTCTGAAAAAATCGGTATAAAAGTCATAGATAAAAAATAACTGACAATGAGTGCAATAATCATAGTTTCAATAAGAGGCCCAAAAATTCGTTGAGGAAACCCGCCCACAAACATTAAAGGAAATAAAATAACTATGGTTGCGAGAGTCCCTGCAAAAATTGGTCTTGCAACTTCTCGTGTACCATTACGTATTGCCATTTTAAGTTCTTCACCATTGTCTTCTTTAATATGCCGTTCTATATTTTCTAAAACAACAACAGCATCATCGGTAAGCATTCCCAAGGAGAGAATAATTGCCGTATATATAACAATATTGAGTTCACCTCCAGTTAACCAAATAATAGCAATGGAAGCAAAAAATA
>JALUXS010000069.1 GCA_027013185.1 Sulfurimonas sp. | reverse complement strand
TAAGCGGAGCTGTTGCATTTATTTTGTTTGTACTGTTTGGATTTATGACTCTAAATAATAGTTGATAGAGTAACGCATATCTTCATCAATATTTTCCATATTCTTTAGCATCCAACGCAAATAACCTGCATCTTCACGGGCTACTTCTTCAAGGCTTTTGCCTTTATGTTTTCCAAATCTGAATGTTTTTACCAAAATCGGTGTATTTGTTAAATCTACCATTTTCTCAACCGGATTTTCATTTGGAAACTGCTCTTGGACTATATCTTTGAGTTTTGAGAGAAAAAGTTTTAATACAAGTACATCACCAATGGCATCATGGGCTTTTACAACAATATCGAGTGCATTTGCCTCTTTTTCTTCTTCTTTGTAAAGTTCCATTTTATAACGAAAATACTGTAGTCTATGTGCTTCTTCATCAGGAAGTACATGTTTAGCAACCCGAAGGGTGTCTATGACTTTCATTTGTGTACTAAAACCCTCTTTTTCAAGCATTGTAATATCAAAAGGAGCATTGTGAATGATGAGGTAATTTTCAGGAGTATTAAGTTCTTCGAGCCGTTTATAGGCATCTGTCTCTTTACATGTAGGTTTTCCCTCAAGCAAATCAGGCGTAATACCATGTACTTCCATAGCCCCGTATTTAATCGCTATATCAGTTGAACAAAATTCATTATGTACCTCTATCTCTTTTGCACCTAAAACTATATAACCGAGTTGAATAACTCTGTCTTCCTCATTTGTGCCTGTTGTTTCAGTATCTAAAATAATATATTTTTTTGCCATAATATTTTCACTTCTTATTTTTGGGATATTATATGCTACACTTATAAAAAAGTAGGTTAAATTGATTGATTCACCTTTTGCATATCTTTTTACACTTGCATTACTTGTGGCTACATTGAGTCTGTTGCAAATAAAAACAGAACATAAGTTTTTTGACTATATTCCCGTAGTCGTATTAATATATGCAACATCCATGCTTCTGGCCTCACTGGGTATATTTGAGCAAAATAAAGAGATAACACATATTTATAAACTTACAAAAACAAATTTACTTCCTGCTATGCTTTTTTTAATGCTTTTAGAAGTTGATTTTAAACACTTTTTTAAGCTTGGAAAATCGCTTTTGATTGCTTATGCCTTAGCTGTATTTTCTATAGCTATCGCTTTTATTTTAGTTGCTTACATATTTGATTTTAACAAAGAAATGTCAGCTGCTTTTGGTGCATTGGCAGGTAGTTGGATGGGAGGAACGGCAAATATGATAGCCGTTGGAAGTGCCTTACATGTAAACGAAGAAGCTTTTGCTTATGCCCTTGTTGTTGATAGCGTCAATTATACACTTTGGGTCATGCTACTGCTCTTTTTGGTTCCCTTTGCCAAAATATTTAATAAGTTTACAAAGAGTGAAGAAAAGCTGGCATATTTAGATAAAATCGGCTGTGCCTGTTCTATGGGTGCGAAAAGATACTGGCTTTTAATAGTGTTGGCTCTGGGTGCATCATTGTTATCTCAGCTTTTAGCTACAAAATTTGTTCTGCTCAATACAACAACAAGCATAGTTTTATTCTCGACACTTTTGGGAATAGCAGGATCTTTTACAAAACTGCGTGCAATAAACGGCTCTAATGAAGTGGCAACAACTATGCTTTATATACTAATAGCTCTTATAGGTTCGCGTGCCGTTATAGAAAGCTTTAGCGGTCTGGGCGTTTATGTTTTGGTAGGCTTTATTATACTGCTCATTCATGCATGTATAATGCTAGTTGGTGCAAAAATATTTAAACTTGACCTCTTTAGCATTTCAGTTGCCTCCTTGGCAAATATAGGAGGCGTTGCCTCTGCACCTATTTTAGCCGCAACATATAACAAAGCACTTGTGAGCATAGGTGTACTTATGGCAATCATGGGCTACCTAATAGGAACTTTTGGAGGGTTGCTTGTTGGAAATATTTTATTAATATTAAACAGTGTTCGTTAGCAAACAGACATTAGATTACAAATAACCACAAAACAACAAGCTTACAAATAAACTTACACTATAATTTTAATATAAGTTTTGTATGTTATCTTATAAGAAGAATTCAATAGATAGGGAGTTTATAATTTTGAAAAGAGTTGTTTTTAAAGTTGGGAGTAGTGTTTTAACAAATTTAGATAACATAGCAAAAGAAAGGATGCTTAATTTAGTTTCATTACTTGCAGAAGCAAGGAAAAAGTATGAAGTTGTTCTTGTAACTTCTGGTGCTGTTGCAGCTGGATATACGGCACTCAAACTTGATAGAAAAAAAGAGGTTAGTAAGCGAGTTTTAGCATCAGTTGGTCAACCAATACTTATGAGTAGCTATAAAAATAAATTTGATATTTTTAATGTCGATATTGCTCAAATTTTGTTAACAGAAGAAGATTTTGACTCAAGAGTTCACACAAAGATTTTTCAGCAAATTATAGATAGAACTTTAGAAAATAATATTTTACCGATTGTAAATGAAAATGACATCTCTACAACACCTGAGCAATTATTTGGCGACAATGACCAACTTTCAGCACATGTTGCACACTATACTAATGCCGATATTTTAATAATTTTAAGTGATATTGATGGATATTTTGAAGAAAATCCTAAAATAAATCCAAAAGCTAAAATTAGAAAACTTGTTTCGGAGATTAAAGATGAAGAGCTTCAACAAGAACATTCCCCAAATAATGAATTTGCAACTGGTGGCATTGTCACAAAATTAAAAGCCGCACAATATATGATGCATCATAACAAAGAAATGTTTTTATGCAATGGTTATGATTTAATATCAGCAAGAGAATTTTTATTTGAAGAGAATTATATGAAAGGAACACTCTTTTCTACTAAAAATCTAACAAAACAGAGTATCCAATAAATTACCTAGCGGCAATTTATCGGCTATCTTCGACCGTTATGAGTCTATCACAAGTACCTTATTCTACTAAAAAGAGTTTAAAACTGATGATTATGAATTCTTGTTTTTTTGGTTTCTTGTAATTGAAGGACTATAAACTAAAGCTAAAATTCTAAAAATAAAAAACATAAAAATTACAAAAAGTAAAAAGAATATCTCATGTTCTTTATATGATGGTTCAGTTATTTTTATAATAACATCTCTGATTAAAAAAATAATAAACACATCTATAATAAAACGAAGTCTAAGTTTTCTTTTTTCTATAAAATCGGATATCATTTTTACAACTTCTAGTACAACAATAAACTCTAATAGCACAATGATAGCTTTATAAAAAGGTGTATGCAAAATTAATATCAAGCTAAAAATAGCAAGAGAACTTATGATTTGATAATTTTCTATTAATATTTTTTTCATATTAGAATTTTAGATAAAAATCATTACAATTCAATTACAATAAAAATCTATTATAAATTTAACAGACTCCCCTTTGGAAATATTTTAGTTTGGATGTAAATTAATTATTGTGTTTAAGCTTGATTGTAAATACGGCTCCCTTATTTTCATTATGAACTTCAATTGTGCCATGTAGCATTTCGTTAACTATCATTTTTGTCATAGATAAGCCTATACCAGTACCTTTTCCTTTTTCTTTTGTAGTAAAATATGGGTCAAAAATATTATTTATTATATTTTCTGGAATCCCACCTGCATTGTCTTTTATAGTAATAGTTTGTTCATCCTCATCTTCAGTTATAGAGATAAAAATTGTTTTTAAATCAAGAGATATATCATCATAAGCATCTCTTGCATTTGAAAAGATATTAACAATAACATGTAAAAGTTCTTTTTTGTAATTATAAATCTGGATTTTGGATTTTCTATCATATACGAGTTTTATCCCTCTGCTTGAGAGTTGATTAGCCATCAAAGAATTGACATTGTCTATCATGTCTTTTATAGTAAATTGTTGCATATTTTTCTCTTCTTTGAAAAAATTCATAAAGTCATTTATAATATTTGACAGTAGTTGCGTCTGATTCTGAATAAACTTGGAGTGCTTGATAACACCGTCACATTTAGTATTTTTTAGTTCCCACAACATAGAAAGTTCCACCGCTGAAGCTGACATAGAATTTAAAGGTTGTCTCCACTGATGAGCTATCATCCCTAACATTTCACCCATTTGAGCATGTTTTGATTGTTTCATAAGCAGTTCTTTTTGTTGAAGCATTTTTTGCATATCTTTATCAATCTTTGCAAATACAAAGTATGTAAGAATAATGGCAAATATTAAAAAGAACAAATGTGTCAATATAATGTGCATGCTTATTAGCGATATTTCTGCAGCATCTTGCAGTATAGTACTATTGTGTTCTCTTAAAGAGTATAAATTCCATGTCAATGATATAATAAAAAGAACTAGCAATGAAGTGTATATCAGTAGTTTTGATTTTTTATTAATGATAAATATATTCATAGTAAAATATTCCTTAAGTTATGCTTTATATTATAACGATTATACTGATAAAATCCTTATTGTGTTGTATAATTTCATCAATTTGTACTATTTTATTCATTAAGTGCCAAACCAATTTTTGGTTTGGCACTTATTGCAATAGATGGAGTTACCAAACCTTTATAAATTGGTGCTACAATTTTAGTCAAAATAAACAAAAGGATTTACAAAATGGTTACAGTTTTTACAAAATTTCCAATCAAAGAAGAGTTTAAAGAAGAGTATGCAAAGCATTTAAAAGAAGCAGTGGTGAAACATGAGATGGATAAACAACCGGGTTATGTTGAAATGAAACTTTTAGCACCGCAGTCTATTCCTCATATGAGTGAGAACAATATGTTCATTATTGAAACGCTTTGGGAAGATATGAAAAGTTTTATGGCGTACACACAAAGTGAAGCATTTAAAAAATCTCATGAAAATATGCCTCCTCGTGAGTGGTTTGCAGGGAGACCTGAAGTCGAAGTATTTGAAAGCATAGACTAAGTTTTTTATAATAATTATCGCTATATGCAAATAAGTAAAATAACAAAGAGCATAGAAAAGATACCACTCAGAACTCCTTTTTGCACGGCTTTGCGTCGTGTAGATGCTGTTATGTTTGTACGTGTAAAGCTTACATGTACAAATGGGCTTTTTGCTTATGGTGAAGCTCCTGCTACAAAAGCTGTGACAGGAGAAGATTTAGAAAGTATTGGCTTCGCTATTGAATCTGTAAAAAAAGAGCTGTATGCTAAAGAGCTTTTTGAAGCCCTGAAAATTCTACATGTAAAGCCCATTGGCTCAAGTGCGAAAGCTGCTCTTGATATGGCAATATTCTCTCTTTTAGCACAAAAAAATCAGCAAACACTTTTAGAATATCTATGTGCAGAGGACTTTTCACCCATACAAACTGATGTTACAATTAGCTTAAATGATACCGATGCAATGCTGCAAGATGCCAAAGATGCTCATGAAAAGGGCTTTGATATTTTAAAAGTTAAACTTGGCACTAATATAAATCATGCCGTATCTGTGACAAAACTACTTGCAAAAGAACTCCCCACGGCAAAACTCTTAATAGATGCAAATCAGGCATGGAATTTAGAAAATTCTTTGTATTATATAAATGCTGTAAATAATCTACATGTAGAATTAATTGAGCAGCCTGTTGTTGCACAAGATTTAGAGAGTTTGAAAATAATTACTCAAAAATCCCATATTCCCATACTTGCAGATGAAGCAGTTTTTACACTTGAAGATGTAAAAAAAGTTTATGAAAATGGCTGTGCAAATATGATAAATATTAAGCTTATGAAATGTGGCGGAGTGAGCAAAGCACGAGAGATTTTAGACTATGCAAGAGAAAAAAATATAGCATGTATGCTTGGTTCAATGCTCGAAGGCCCTACCTCAATTAGTGTTGCTTACGCACTTTGTTTTGCCTATAGAGATGTTATAAAATATGTTGATTTAGACAGTCCTTTGCTTTATAAAGAAGTACCGACCTCTTTAGGCGGTTTTGCGATAAATCGCAACCAGATAAAGCCGAGCAAACCTGCTAAAAGTGATGCGGTAACTATGCCAATTTTTGCTTGAAAAATAAGTGCAGGAGCATTCACAAAAGCGAGGTCTGCAACAAAAATACTCATCGTAAAACCGATACCTCCCAGAGTAGCTACGCCAAAAAGCTGACTCATTGAGCTGTCTTGGGGAAGTTTGGCAAGACCTGATTTGATGGCGATATATGCGACACCTGCAATACCTATAATTTTACCACCGATAAGACCAAAGATAATTCCAAGAGAAACAGGTTCCAAAATGACATCACCAATCGATGAAAAATTGATGTGAATACCGGCATTTGCTAGTGCAAAAAGTGGAATAACAATTAAACTCACTGGAAGATGCAGGGATTGTTCTAGTCTTGTTGCTGGAGAACCAACGGCGTCAATTCTGTCTTTTATATTTTGCAAGATTGCTTTTTGCTGTTCGTGCATTGTATGATCTGTAGCAACAGGGTAGTTGTCATACTCATCCAACAGGTTTTTTGTCTGCTGTGTAAAATCAATCGGTGGAATTTTTGGTTTTGAAGGGATGGCGAATGCAGCAATCACTCCAGCAATAGTGGCATGTACACCAGATTCAAGCATAAAAAACCACATAAAAAGACCAACTATAAAATATGGGAGAATAGCATGAATACCAAAACGGTTCATACTGACCATGATTAAAAACATACCACCCGCAAGTAGTAAAAAATAAAAATGAATTTGTGAAGTATAAAAAAGTGCAATGACTAGTACGGCTCCAAGGTCATCAACAATAGCCAATGCAACTAAAAAAGTTACAAGAGAGGGAGAGACTCTGCGTCCAAGCAAAACAAGGGCAGAGATAGCAAAAGCAATATCTGTAGCCATGGGAATACCCCAACCGTTTACACCAACACTTCCCTTGTTAAGCGCCATAAAAATAAGTGCAGGGACAAGCATGCCGCCTATGGCGGAGAGAATAGGTAAAATAGCTACTTTTATGTTTGAGAGTTCTCCCACTAAGATTTCACGTTTAATCTCAAGTCCTATCATAAAGAAAAAGATGGCCATAAGACCATCATTTATCCAGTGATACAGAGAATTTTTTATCTGCAAAGAGCCAATGTCAAATTCAATTTTTGTATGAATAATATGTTGATACGTTTCATAAAAAGGGGAATTCGCAATAATAAGTGCGACAATAGTCATGCCTATTAAAATGAGACCAGTTGTTGTTTGTGCATGTAAAAAATGTTCAAAAGGGGTGTAAACTTTTTTAAAAGCCTTTTCCCAAGGTGCATATAAAATCATATCATATACTAACATATATAACATGGATTATGAATAAATCTTGCTATAATAAGTACAATGATAGAGTGCGAAGGTTTATAATGAAATGGTATCAAATGTCACTTACAGATGTTTTTAAAACATTAAAGAGTGATGAAAATGGACTGACAAACAGTGAAGCAAAATCGCATCTTGAAAAGTATGGTACAAATACTTTACGTTCACAAAAGAGTGTTTCCGCTATTAAAATATTTTTTATACAATTTAAAAATCCTTTGATTGTTATTTTGTTTTTTGGTGTTTTGCTTTCAATTTATAGTGGACATAAGGTAGATGCTATTGCTATTTCCGTTATTATTTTATTGAATGTTATGATAGGCTTTATTCAAGAAATAAATATGCGTAAATCTATGGATGCACTTAAAAATATGGCAACTCCTATAGCACAGGTCAAAAGAGATGGAGAGTGGAGTGAAATAGGTGCAGATTCTCTTGTGCGTGGTGATATTGTGAAACTTGTAACGGGAAATAAGATTCAAGCTGATATGCGTATAGTTAGATCAAATCAATTGCTCATAGAAGAGGCATCACTTACGGGAGAATCTGAGCCTATAGAAAAAATAAGTGATGCCATAGAAGAAAAAAATCTTGATATCGCAGACTGGAATAATATGGCTTTTACCGGTACACAAATATTGGCAGGGAGTGGTATAGGTGTCGTTTGTGAGACAGGTATGGCAACAGAACTTGGGAAAATTGCTAAAATGATGCAAGAAACAGAGGAAGAGCCTACTCCATTGCAACAGCGTATTCATGCACTCTCCAAAGTTCTTATTGGTGCTGCCTTTATTATTGTTGGCATAGTTATAGGGCTTGGAATTGAACAAGGCATGAGTTTTGTAGATATGATAAATATAGGTATATCTTTGACTGTTGCTGCAATTCCTGAAGGGCTACCAACCGTTGTAACCATTGTTTTAACACTCGGTGCCAAGGCAATGGCAAAAAATTCGGCACTTGTGAGGAAGCTCGCTTCTGTTGAGACTTTAGGCTCAACAACGGTTATCTGCTCCGATAAAACAGGAACACTCACACAAAATAAAATGCAGACACTCTCTGTTTTTGTTGCGGGAAAATATTATGATATTTCAGGGAACGGTTATGCACCAAAGGGCGAGTTTAAAGATGAAAACCTGCAAGTGTGCAAAGTAACAGAAAATGAAGAGTTACTTAAATTTTTGCAAATCTCTGCTATTTGTAGTGATGCACAGAGTATAAAAGAAAAGGGTATATATTCTATCATTGGAACACCAACTGAGGGTGCAGTAAGTGTTGTTGCTGCAAAAGCCGGTATAGAGAAGCAAAAGATGCTGCAAGAGGGTTTTGAAGTAATTCATACTTTTGCCTTTGATTCAGCAAGAAAACTGATGAGTGTTGTCATTAAAACACCACAAAACAAATACTTTGTGGTTGTAAAAGGTGCCCCTGATGTTGTTGCCAAACGCAGTAAATTTATCTATTTGCATGGGAAATCACAGCCTCTTGATGCAGAAACAAACAAGCACATTGATGAAGCTATAGAGACCTTTGCAACACGGGCTTTGCGAACACTTGCCATTGCCTTTAAACCAATAACAGACAAACATCTTGATTTGACGCAAGAGGAGTATGAGAATGGTTTTACATTTTTAGGGGTGCATGGCATTATTGACCCGCCTAGGGCTGAGGTTATTCCTGCTGTAAAAGAGTGTCATAGTGCAGGTATTCGTACTATTATGATAACAGGGGATCATGCACAAACAGCTGCTGCAATTGCCAAAGAAATAGGATTTATACAAAAAGGATATGAGCGTGTTGTCGTTGGGAGTGAGCTCAATGATATGAGTGATGAAGAACTACAGGATGTTGTAAAAGAGACAGCTGTTTTTGCTCGTGTTATTCCTGAACATAAACTCCGAATTGTCAATGCACTTAAAGCAAATGGAGAGGTCACGGCAATGACGGGAGACGGTGTGAATGATGCACCGGCACTTAGAGTGGCAGACATCGGTGTGGCTATGGGCATAACAGGCACAGATGTGGCAAAAGATTCTGCAGATTTAATTCTTTTGGATGATGATTTTACGAGTATTGTCAAAGCAGTGCGTGAGGGACGCCGTATTTATGATAACATCAAAAAGTTTATTCGTCAGGGGCTTACCGCAAATGTGAGTGAGGTCAGTGCTATTTTGTTTGCTTTTTTACTTATGGGAGACAATCCCTTGATGACATTAACACCGCTTATGATATTGTGGGTAAACCTTGTAAGTGATGGTATTCCATCCCTTGCACTTGGTGTAGAAAAAGGTGAACCAGGCCTTATGCGTAAAAAGCCACGTGCATCTTCTGAAGATTTTTTTGCTGATAATCTTGCTTCACGTATTATTTTTCGGGGACTGATTCTTGGGGGCATTAGCTATTGGCTTTTTCAGTTTGCACTTGATAAAGGTGCTGATTTGCAGTATGCACAGACTTTGGCATTTATGACTCTGGTCTTTGGACAACTTTTTCATATATTTGACGCGCGTACATTTTCGACACTTTACAGGCGCAATCCTTTTGAAAATGTTTATCTGTTATATGCGGTAGCCATCGCTGCGATTTTATCCTTGTTCCTTGTGTATACACCATTGGGACATTTAGCTTTTGCTACAGAATCGCTTATACCTAAACATATTATAATGGTTCTAGCCATCGCTGCATTGCCGACCCTGATACTTTCGGGTTTCAAAGAGTTGTTTAAAATAAAATGGATATAAAAAAGGAGAAAAGAAATATGTTTTACATTTCAAAAATAACCAAACATTTTGGAAAATTGTCTTTAGCTGTTATTATTATAACATTTGTTTTATTTGCAGTTGCACTCTTTGTAAAAGGCTTTACACATGACTTACTTATAGAGGTAGCAATTTTTTTAGTGTCGGTAAAATTGATTTTAATGGCATATAGCAATAGTGTTACTTCAAAAAAATTAGAAAAGAAACTTTCTGGCATAGAAGAAAAAATTGACGAGCTTCTGGCAAGAGGAAAATAAAAACTTAGAAGAACTTTTTTTTAAAATTCTTAATCTTAGAAATTTTGAAAATTGAGTATAATTACTGTATGAATATACAAGAGTTACAAAATAAAACTATATTATTACTGGGCAAGAGCAGGGCTTTTAGCGAAGACGAATTTTTTTCACAATTGCAATTTCATAAAATAAGTCTCATGAAAGAGCTCAATGATGAGGTGACGGTGGTGCTTGAAGGTCGTATGATGACTCCATATGAGCAGAATTTGAGTGATGCACTTTATGAAGAGAAAAAATATACGTTTCTTGCTATAGATGTTTTTGAAAAACTTTTGGCAGAAGAAATTGACAATGATACACTGCTTATGAGTCTGAAGCTCTCAAATGATAAAACAAGATTGAAAAGTTTTTTGCAAAACAACTGTATAGATGATGCACTTTTTTTCAAACTTTTAAAAATGTACTCTTTTAGCGGTGAAGATTTTTTTGAAAATGATGATAATCGTGATGTGAGTGCCGCACTAATCGGCAGATTTTATGAAAATATAGAAAGAAATCACAATGTGCAGTTTGCTACAACAGGGATTTATCATCTTGTAACACAAACAAAGAATGAAAAACTGCTTGAAGCCATAGCACTGCTTACACCTGTAAAAAAACATCCAAAAATTATGGCTGCACTGGCTTTACATGAAAAAACGCCAAAAAGTATTTTAAAAATGTTTTTAAAGCAGGGTGATGAAGCAGTAAAAAAAGCCATGGCATATAATGCTAATTTAGATAAAATTATTGTCTATGAGTTGATGAAAGACGAAAATATGGCAGCTATTGTGGCTCAAAATATAAAGCTTGATGCAGAATTGTTTGAACGTTTATATGCTTATGAAGGTTTTTTGGCTGCAAATACAAGCTTAGATGAAAAGATGCAAAAGAGTTTATTAGAACGTGCTGATGATGAAATAAATATGATATTAACAACAAATACAAGTTTACATGTAAATAGTATAGCCTCTTTGTTGGCACTCAAAAATACTATGTTAGATGTTTCTCTTTATAAAAATAGTGCAGTCAATGAAAAATTATTAAGAGATGCATATAAAACAGAAAAATACGACCTTTCACTCAGTAGAAATAGTGCAACACCCAAAGATATATTGGAAGAACTTTTTAAAAAAGATGAAGCAGAAATACTTTATAATCTTGCAAAAAATGAAAATACCCCAGTTGAAATTTTGTATCAGTTACAGCTTGATAGCAGGTTTGAGAGAGCGGTAAAAACAAATGAAGCTTTTGGGAAATATATACAGAGTCAAAATATAGGATGGTTAGTATGAGAGCTGGTGAATTAACTGTGGCTTTATCAGCCCTTGTCGCACAAAAAGTTCCGACATTTCTTTGGGGTGCTCCGGGCATTGGAAAATCATCTATAGTCAAACAAATTGCAAACGATAAAAACCTTGATTTTATAGATTTGCGTTTGGCTTTGATGGA
>JALUXS010000068.1 GCA_027013185.1 Sulfurimonas sp. | reverse complement strand
GTTACATGTACTGGCGGACTATAAAAGATGAGACAGATAAGCCACAACTAGAGTATGAACTTGACACACTGATAAAAGGCTTTTTTGATAAAGAACATCTACTTGATTATATACAAAACTTTGTCCTCTTTGAGGATGATGGCAAAAACATCATTAAAAAGATTGCAGGGTATCATCAGTTTCACGCAGTACGAGAAGCGATAGAATCGGTCATATTAGCATCTACAGGCGGAAGTAAGCGTGGTGGTGTGGTTTGGCATACACAGGGGAGCGGGAAGTCTATATCTATGGCATGTTTTGCAGGAAAGCTAACTAAACAGCCCGAGATGAAAAACCCTACACTTTTGATAGTCACAGATAGAAATGACCTTGATGGACAGCTCTATACAACCTTTTCTCAAGCAAAGATGCTACTCGGTCAAGAACCGATACAGGTTGACTCTGTAGATGATTTAAGAGAGACACTAGCAAATAAGCCATCAGGCGGCATTATCTTTACTACCATTCAGAAATTCTCTCTTAAAAAAGAGGAGAGCTGTTTTCCCATTTTGAGCCAGAGAGATAATATTGTCGTTATTGCAGATGAAGCACACCGTAGCCAGTATGGATTTGATGCGATGTTAGACTCTGAGACAGGCTCGTTTAAATATGGCTATGCACAACATCTAAGAGATGCCATCCCCAATGCTACATTTATAGGCTTTACTGGAACACCGATTGAGAGTGAAGATAAAGACACCCGCTCAGTTTTTGGAGACTATATCTCTATTTATGACATAGAAGATGCTGTGGCTGATGGTGCTACTGTTCCTATCTACTATGAGAGCCGACTTGCCAAGCTTGATTTGGATGCAGAGGTACTTAAAGAGATAGATGAAGATGTGGGTGAACTGGTAGAAGATAAAGAGCTTTCAGATAAAGAGAAGTTTAAAAGTAAGTGGAGTGCATTAGAAAAGCTTGTTGGTTCAGAGCCGAGAATCAAACAGATTGCCAATGATTTGGTTGGACATTTTGAAGAGAGAATCGCCACTATTGATGGTAAGGGGATGATAGTAGCGATGAGCAGACAAATAGCAGTTGATCTCTATGATGCCATTGTTGCCATAAGACCAGAGTGGCATAGTGAAGACCCCACAAAGGGTGCCATTAAAATCATCATGACAGGTTCTGCAAGTGATGATGCAAAACTCCAAAAGCATATCTACTCCAAACAAGTCAAAAAAGATTTAGAGAGAAGAATAAAAGACCCCGATGATGAACTCAAACTCGTGATAGTTAGAGATATGTGGCTTACAGGATTTGATGCTCCAAGTATGCACACGATGTATATAGACAAACCGATGAGATCACACAACCTTATGCAAGCTATTGCCAGAGTAAACCGTGTATTTAAAGATAAAAAAGGTGGGCTTGTTGTTGATTATATTGGTATTGCAAATGAGCTTAAAGCGGCACTCAAAACCTATACAGGTGCAGGCGGGAGAGGAAGAGGCACTATTGATATAAAAGAGGCTCTAGCTGAGATGCTCAAGCGACTAGAGATCGTACAAAACCTCTATCATGGCTTTGATTACTCAGAGTATAAGACAAAAGCTCATATGTTGCTCGCTCCTGCTGCAAATCATATACTTGGACTTAAAGATGGAAAGAAGCGATATTTAGATGAAGTGCTGGCTCTCACCAAAGCATATAGCCTCTGTGGAACGCTTGATGAAGCCAAAGAGCATAAAGAGGAGATAGCATTTTTTCAAGCAGTGAAGTCCATCATACAAAAGGCTGGAGCGGTAAATGGGGAGAGAAAAGACCCAAACAAAGCGATAAAGCAGATAATAGATAATGCTGTTATCTCTGATGGTGTAGAGGACATCTTCTCAATGGTAGGTTTAGAAAAGCCAAATATTGGGATACTCTCTGATGAATTTTTAGAAGATGTAGCACACATGGAGCAAAAGAATTTAGCTGTTGAACTCTTAGAGCGACTGCTAAAAGATGACATCAAATCCAAAAGCAAAAACAATGTAGTACAAGAGAAGAAGTTTAGCGATAGACTGCAAGCTACACTCTCTAAGTA
>JALUXS010000067.1 GCA_027013185.1 Sulfurimonas sp. | reverse complement strand
AAGCCAATTGTTTAAACATCGTTTTTGCATATTTTCCATGCTCTAAACCACAAGCCATTTTCAGACGGTTATTGGCACTTCTTCCGATATTTGATTCAACAGTTGTAATGTCATCTTTGAGTGGTGGTGTTGTCACGGCTATATAGTACCGACCCATACTTTTATCTTGCAGTTGTAATGATAAGAACTCATGGGCATCATTATTTTTAGCGACGACCATTGTTCCACTGGTTCCCTTATCTAAACGATGGACAATTCCATGGCGTTCTTCACCACTAATTGTAGAAAGCCTTATACCCTTATGTTTGAGCCAATCGACTAAAGTTGCTTCTTTTACACTGGGTGCAGGATGAACCGTCACACCACTTGGTTTGTTAATAACCAAAACATCTTCATCTTCATACAAAATTTCAACATCAAAATCTACATCCAATGCTTTTTCTACCTTTGCCTCTGGAAATTCTACTCTTACTTTTTGTCCAACTTTGAGTTTTAACCCTGCTCTAGCTGTTTTTTTGTTTTCAACAAATACAGCTCCTTGCTTAATCAGCTGGGCAATTTGTGATCTGGTTTGTCCTATTTTTGCTGCAAGAAAAATGTCTAATCGTTCGGTATTTTCACTTACATACTCTTTTTCTTCTCTCATTTACTTCCCTTTTATGATACAATTTGATAATAATTATTTGGAGTTACTCGTTTGTGGAGATTTGATAAGAGTATTTTAGCACAATTTGACTTTTTTTCTATCATTTTGATACTTCCTTTAGTGATTACTTCAAATTGGCTTATAGGTGAAGTTGTTCCTGCCTTAGCTGAAAAGCAAATGGCATATGTCAGTATTGCTTTTTTTACATATATTGGTATTTTTCTACTCCCTATTCGTCGGATGAGTTGGATGATTCCTTTAATTTATTGGGCAAATATTGGACTGTTAATTGCTGTTGAATTTTTTGGACACTCCAGACTTGGAGCACAACGCTGGATAAGCATTCCTTTTATCAATGCTACTATTCAACCATCAGAGTTTGTAAAACCTGCACTCATTCTTATGCTCGCTTACCTCATCGGTAAAAATCCTCCTCCACAAGATGGTTATAGAGTAAAAGATTTTTTAAAAATTAGCCTCTATATTTTACTGCCATTTATCCTTATTGCAAAAGAACCTGATTTAGGGACAGCAATGGTACTCTTACTTATAGGGTATGGGATTTTATTTTATATTGGTGTCTATTGGAAAATTTGGCTTGTTATTTTTGGGTCTATTATCCTTGCTTCTCCTCTCGTTTATAAATTTGCTTTGCATGATTACCAACGTACTCGTATCACTGATTTTTTAGCAGAAAAGCCATCCTATCATGTCCAACAATCTATTATTGCCATCGGGTCTGGTGGCTGGATGGGGAAAAGTAAAGAAGAAGCTACACAAACGCAGATGCGTTTTTTACCTATTGCAACAAGTGATTTTATTTTTGCGTTTGTTGTTGAGCGGACAGGATTTTTGGGAGCATTAGCACTTATATTAATCTATGTTATTCTTATTTTACATCTCTTTAGCCTTAGCTATCTCAACAAAGATTACTTTATTAAAGTAGTTACCATCGCAATATCTTTTATGATTTTTATCTATATGGGGGTCAATATCTCTATGACTATTGGGTATGCACCTGTTGTAGGTGTTCCTCTGCCTATGTTTAGCTATGGAGGGAGTAGTTTTATTAACTTTATGATACTTTTTGCTATCATGCAAAATCTTATAACCTTTCGCTATAAAGATTTATATGATGTACGAGGTACTAAAAGTTTTGTTTAAAAATTATTTTTTTTCTACACAATCACGAACTGCTTGTGCGACTACTCGGGAAGAAGCAGCTCTTGCAACGAGTTTACTAATAGAAATTTTACTATTTTTTGGTTTATCACCCATAAGAACAACCTTGGGTTTTGAAAGTACATTTTTAGCATAAATTTCTAAAAATCTTTCAGCTTTCACCTTTACTAACTCTTCTTCAAGTACTAAAACTTTTACACTATTTTTCATTGCCCATTTAATAGCATCGCGTTCATCAATAAAAATTTTTGTATTGTAAGTTTTATCAATAGA
>JALUXS010000066.1 GCA_027013185.1 Sulfurimonas sp. | reverse complement strand
ACATATAATTTTACTCTCTTGTTCATAAGCGAAGAGATTACTCCAAAAAAATAGTAAAATTACTATAGCAATTAATCTCATTCATATCCTATATTATTTAATAGACAAAATAGTTTCTTTTTTACTAAAATTATATCTAAATATTTCTCAAAACTTAATTTTAGTGCTATAATACTTACTTATACAATTATTTAAGGATAAATTTATGACTTCACTTTTCCTTCGCATGCGTCTTGTTCACTGGATTGGCATTGCACTACTACTTATAAATGCTTTTGTTTTTACAAATAATCTTATTTCTCAAATTGTACAGATAGTTGTTGCTGTTGTAATTCTGATACATGATATTGATGAAAAAATAAATGGTGTTGATGTAGCAAAAAAAATCATAGCAACTCTCGCTGATTTTAAAATAGGAGATACAATCAACATTAAGTTAAAATTTTCCAAAGAATATAGGGAAATGATTGAACTCATTACCAAATTTACAAAAAAAGTAAACGAAGCAAAACAATTGGCTACAACCTCTAGTAGAATAGATGATGATTTAAATAATCTCAATACAACTGTTTCTCAGTTGGAAAATGATTTTAATGCATCAACTATTTCTGCAAATAACCTTCTTAAAAAATTAAATCTTATAGAAAATGAATCGAAAATGAATCTTGAATTTTCAGAAAATGTATTGAGTAGTTTAAATAATGTTTCTAGCAAAATTAATAATTCAGTCTCGCAAATGTCTATGCTAGAAAATCAGGTTATGCAAACACATGAAGGAGAAATAACTGTAAATGAAAACCTTAAAGCTCTTACACAAAATGCTGAAGACATTAAAGATATTTTAAACATTATATCTGACATATCCGATAAAACAAATCTTTTAGCACTCAATGCAGCTATTGAAGCAGCTCGTGCAGGTGAGCATGGACGTGGTTTTGCCGTGGTTGCAGATGAAGTACGAAAACTTGCTGAAAATACACAAAAAGCATTAACTGAAATTAATGCAAGTGTCAATGTTATAGTGCAAAGCATTTCAGATGCAAGTAGCAGTGTAGAAGTTAATGCGAAGTCCGCACTTGAGCTTGTAGAAATTTCAAAAGAGTTGCAATCAAGTCTAGGCGAAGCGAGTCGTGAGGTCGAAGATACATACCAAAAAAGTTTAGCTGATACAGAAAATTCTGAAATAATTAAAAGTGAAGCAGATAATTCTGTTCAGTTAACATCCGAACAAATTCAAAAAATGGATATTACAAAAGAGTTCATCAATACCATAAGAAAAGAAGTTTTACATGTAGATACTATAACAAAAGAGTTAGTAACTAAAATATCACATATTTAAGTTACGATAGTTTTCCATACATTTCATTATGAAAATTGAGTGCATATCTATCGCTCATACTTGCAATATAATCAGCTATAACACGATGTTTGTTTCTTACATGTAATTGTTTGTAGTAAAACTGTGGAAGCATTTTTTCTTCTTCCATAAGTCCTTTGTACAAGCCTTTTATGGCCTGTTTTCCTGCATACATTTTTCTTACTATATCTTTATGCTGGTACATTTTTACAAAAAGGATTTTTTTGAGTTTTTTTATCTGGGTTTCAAGTTCTTTATCAAAACCTATAGGCATTTCTTCTTGATGGGCAACTTTTTCTTTAGAATATTCAAGCAAAGAGTAGACCAAATGGTTAATGAGGTTTGAGCTGAATCTATAACGAAACATCTCATCATTTTCTGCACCGACACCTTCTAGGGCAACTTTTTGTAGTATTTCACAAGCAAGTTCACTCTCTTTTAAATCTTCAAAACTTATAAGTCCCGAATTCACACCATCATCTATATCATGGCTCATATAGGCGATTTCATCAGCACGGTCAACCACCATAGCTTCATAAGTAGGATGTTTATCAAGGTTAAATTTTTCATCTATGCTCTTTGGCAAAAAAGGTTTTTTATAAGGGTAAGAGTGTTTTAAAATACCTTCAAGCGTTGCAAAAGTAAGATTAAGCCCATCAAAACCTTTATATCTTTTTTCCAATTTTGAAACAACTCTAAAGGATTGAAAATTATGTTCAAACCCATTTGAAAAGCCATCAACTTTTAAACATTCATCGAGTGTATCACCGCCAATATGTCCAAAAGGGGTATGCCCCAAATCATGTGCCAAAGCAATCGCTTCTGCCAAAGATTCATTTAACTCAAGTTGAGAAGTAATAGAACGAGCAATTTGTGAGACTTCTATAGAGTGTGTCAAACGTGTACGAAAAAAATCACCTTCATGGTTTAAAAAAACCTGTGTTTTATACTCAAGTTTTCTAAATGAGCCAGAGTGAATTATTCTATCTCTGTCTCTGGCATAAGGATTACGAAAATCTTTGTCTATTTTATAAAATCGTTCATAAGGTTTCAATATTTTTCTTTTACGCTTTTTTAATAAATTCAGTTTTTAAATAAATTTTTGTTCCGTTTACGCGACCTTCAACATGGTCATCCATATCGTTAGGAAGGGTAATGCGAGTTACTGTAGTCCCACGTTTCGCGGTAAAACCTGCTCCTTTAACATCTAAATCTTTTAAAATTACAATGCTGTCACCAGCTTTAAGTTCAACACCATTAGCATCACGAAATACAACTTTGTTTGCATCTGCATTTATTGCAGCCTCGGCAAGTTTTTGCTCTGCCTCTTCAAGATACATCATATCTATCATATCCCCACGACCAAGCTTGTTCCATAAAATATATGCCATTACTTTTACGGCAGGTGTTTCACTCCACATTGCATCATTTAAACAGTTAAAGTGTGTCTCATCAAGCTCACCACTCTGTATTTGATCTTTACATGTAGCACAAACATAAACGCTCTGCTCTTTACTCCCATCACTTACAGGTAGTTCTAAAACACTTACATCTTCACTACTTCCACATAATTCACATACTTCACTTCTCGCCATTATTCATCCTTTATAAATATTTTTGCAATTATACTACTTTTCTTTATGAAACTCTATTTCTGAATCAAGTACTTTTTTCTTGTCTGTTACTTTATTAAATGCTTTATCTGCCTCTTTTTCACTGTAGGATCTACACTCTTGCGGTACCGTTGCACCCGGTTGGCTCTCTAATTTTTGACACATTGCAGCCGTCACTTTAAAGTGAGAGCATCCACTTAAAAAAAGTGCTGTTATTATTATAATTTTATACATAAAAAATCCTATTTTTTCTTAATAATTAAATCAAGGTATTTTTGAGGAGTGACTTTTATCATCTCCTGAGCAAGCCATCGTATTTGAAAATAAGCAGCACCACTATCTCTAAGTGTCAAATAATTTTTTAAACTTCTTAAATTAAAAGTTACAACCATATCAACTTTTACATTATCGGTAATAATATGCTTAAAAGCATCTCCGACATTTCTTTTTTTCTTGCCGTTTTGCAAAGCATCATATAATGCTTGAGCTTCGCCGTTGAGTTCTTCAATAAAATGAAGTGAACTTTTGGCAACGACAATTGCATAAAAATCTTCTACTTTTTTTGACTGAAAATCAAGCTTATCAAACATTGCTCCAATTTCAAGCCTATTATACTCTGTATCTGCTGTTACAAACATATTGAATGTTTGTACGGTATTTATAAAAAAATCTTTCCCACCACCATGTTTTGCAGCAATAAACGCATTTATTAGAGAACTCATAGTATAACGAGTACTCCGAACACTAATAGCTTGAATACGATGTCTAGCATGTTCTTGCAATACCCCACGGCTTGTACCACGAATGAGATAACTCAGGTTGGCATGTTCTAATATAGAGTGGTGAAAATAGGTCCAAGCCAAATCATCAAGCAGGTGAGAATCTTCTATTGCATTCAAGTTTTGGCACATATTTTTATCAGGTAGTCTGTTCTCAATTTCTTGAACAACATCATTCTCACTATTTGAAAAACTGTCATAACATGTACGTGCCGCTGTTTCTGCTACACCTATGCCAGTATCTTGCAGTAGAACAACTTCCGGCTTTACATACTCTATGCCATACATATTTTCCATAAGCACACCCTCAATTAAATTACTTGTATTCTACTATAAAAAAGCTTAGAAAGCTACTTGAGTACACCGTCTAAAATAGGAACAAAGTCACAATCTTCAAGTTCTTCCTCTTCAATACGTCCGCCATTTTTTATAAAACGAGTTATAACCTGTTTGTTACCCTTTTGCAGTGGTGCAACTAAAATACCACCATCTGCCAACTGTTCAAAAAGCTTTTGTGGTACTTCTTTGGCTGTTGCTGAAAAAAGAATTCTATCATAAGGTGCATAAGCAACCCATCCGTTTTGACCATCATCTGTACGTGTATGAACATTATTTATGCCGAGTTCACGAAATCGTTTTTTCGCTTCAAGTATCAAAGGTTCTATACGCTCAATCGTAAATACCCCACGAAAAAGGTGTGAAAGTACCGCAGCCTGATACCCACTTCCACAGCCGACTTCTAAAACTCTATCTGCTCCACGCGGAAAAAGATACTCCGTCATTTTTGCAACTGTTAAAGGAGAACTAATGTATTGATTCGCACCTATTGGCAATGCATCAAGTTTATAAGCATTTTGTCGAAACCCCGCCGGAACAAAAGCTTCTCTGTTTGTTTTAGCGATAGCATTCTTAACGGCCTCGCTTAATCTAAATTTTGCATCGCACTCATCTGCCAAACGTGCTGTTTTTGTTGCTGTTATTCTATCCAAATTACTCTATCCCTACATTCATATATCTTCTCATTAGTGTTATTTCTTTTTTCTTATATGCTACATTTAAGCAAGGTGTATTCCCATTTCTTATAGCTTTACCCTGAGGAGTAATAATCCCACTCATTGCACTACACTCTTTATTTGCACTATCACTTGCAATAACATAACATTGATTCATCAGTGCTAGTGCTTGTATTAGAATTTTAAAATGTTCACTGCGTAACTCTCCCCACCATGATGGCACAGCAATCACATCAGCACCTTCAGCTTTTTGCCATAATTTTTTAAAACGAAGTTCAAAACAGATAAAAACTGCTAATTTAATCCCGGCAACTTCTATGATTTTAAAATCTTCATCACTGCCTTCTTGCATATATTTATCTTCATCACCAAACTTAAAAAGTCTGGCTTTTGCCCGCTGAAATACAACTTCACCATTATAAAAAACTTTAGCGAAATTAAAAATCTCTTCATCTTTTCTTTCTAACATTGTTACAACAATTATTTTATTAAAAGAGACTTTTTTTAAAGCCTCTGTTGCTTTGGATGCAAATGCAAGCATCTCATCCATATGTTCATAATCAAATGAAGTCAAACAAACTTCAGGTGCAACTATAATAGAATTTTTTTTTGTTTGTGTTATTAATTTTAAAAGTGTTTGTAAATTACATTCGTAATTCTTTGTTGTTTCAAACAATAGAGAACAAAGGGTATATTCACAGCTTTTAGAAATCATCATCAAAAGTAAGAGAACCTTTAGAGTAATTTGCTACATTTCCTTCAAAAAAGTTTGTTTTTTGATCGTTAAATTTTGAAAAATCATCTACCCATTTTATAGGGTTTGAAACATTATAAAGTTTTTCAAATCCTACAGAAGTTAATCTGTCATCTGCAAGGTATTGAATATACTGCTCAACTATATCATCCGTAAGACCTAAAATTTGTCCTTGAGTGATGTATTTTCCCCATTCGGTTTCGAGTTTTACTGCTTGCTTGAACATTGCAATTACATCTGCTTTTAATTCATCTGTGAAAAGGTCTGCTCTCTCTTTTCTCAAAGTATTAATAAGGTTTTGAAAAAGAACTAAGTGTGTTACTTCATCACGTTGTATGAAACGAATCATTTGTGCAGAACCTAGCATTTTTCCAGAACGTGCCAGTGTATAAATATAAGTAAATCCACTGTAAAAATAAATACCTTCGAGAATTTGATTGGCGAAACATGCCTTTACAAAATTTGTATCAGTAGGATGCTTTGCAAGTTCTTGATACACTGCTGCAATAGCATCATTTTTATGTTTTAGCATCATATCTCTACGCCAAAGTTCATATATCTCTTCAGAATTTGTTGAAATACTATCAACCATAACAGCATAACTTTGTGAGTGAAGTGCTTCTTCAAAAGATTGACGTACTAAAATGAGATTAATTTCAGGAGCGGTTACATAGGGATTTACATTATCAATGAGATTATTTGTTTGCAGTGAATCCATAAAAATAAGTTGTGAAAGTGCTTTATCATAAGCAGTTTTTTCAGCATCGGTGAGTTGTTTATAATCGTTCACATCTCTTGTCATATCAACTTCTTTTGGAAACCATGTGTTATTTAACATCATCTCCCACAAATTATATGCCCACTGATATTTTATATTATTTAATTCAAAAATTCCTGTCGGATTACCACCAAATACCCTTCTATCATTTACATTTTCAGTTGAGTTAGGGTTATATATCTGTTTTCTATTCATTTGGAGGCTCCGAATATTTTTATTTTTTGTAAGTGATTATAGCCATCTATACATAAAACTTTGATAAGATGATTCAATGAATGATTTACAGCAATTTAAACCGGCATTTGGATTAAAAAACAGACATTTACAAACACTCTTTGCAAGTCTTTTTAAAAAAATTTCTCTTACAGATTTTGCAATAGAAACATTCATTCTCAGTGATGGAGATTTTGTAGAATGTTACTGGCAAAAAATCAATCATCATCAAGAAAATACTCCTATTGCCATTCTTTTTCATGGACTTGCAGGGTCGTATAAATCTCCTTATATTCAAAGCACAATGAAAGAGCTTAAAGAGGCAGAATTTAGTAGTGTACTTATGCATTTTAGAGGCTGTTCAGGCAAACAAAACCTTAAACCAAAATCGTATCACAGCGGTGATACCCAGGATGCCTACGAATATATAAGCAGTATCAAAAAAAGATACCCTCAGGCAAAAATTTTTGCTGTAGGTTTTTCACTTGGAGCAAATATGCTCTTAAAACTTTTGGGTGAAAAAAAAGATAAATGTCAATTAAATGCCGCAATAGGAGTCTCTGCTCCCTTACAGTTAGATGTCTGCTCCAGCTATATGAATAAAGGCTTTTCAAAATTTTATCAAAAACTTCTACTTAAAGATTTAAAAAAAGATTTGGACAAAAAATATGATCATTTTGAAATGGAAGAACTTCTACATGTAAAAAGAAATGATATAAAAGAATTGAACACTTTTTGGGTATTTGATGATGCTTATACGGCACCCATTCATGGTTTTACATCTGCACAAGATTATTATACAAAATCAAGTGCCAAGCAATTTTTAAAAGATATACAAATACCAACACTTATAATTCATGCAAAAGATGACCCTTTTATGCCTTTACAAATAATACCAAATCAAAATGAAGTATCTCAAGCTGTTACATTACAAATCAGTGAATATGGTGGTCATGTTGGATTTATTTCAGGGAGTTTCTTTGCACCAAAGTACTGGCTGCCTATGCGGGTGGTAGAATTTCTTAATACATTTTTAGAAAAAGAGTTTCAAGAAAAAACTTGAAACTCTTTGTTTTATTTACGAGAATTTCTTTTTCTCTCAGCTTCTGTTAAGAATTTTTTACGAATACGTACAGATTGTGGAGTAACTTCAAGAAGTTCATCATCTTCAATCCACTCTAAAGCACGCTCTAATGACATATCTCTAAATGGAACAAGCTTAATAGCTTCATCAGCTCCTGAAGTACGAACATTTGACTGTGCTTTTCCTTTAATAGGATTTACAACCAAGTCATTTTTACGAGCATGCTCACCAACAATCATACCCTCATATACTTCAGTCTGAACACCGATGAAAAGAACACCACGGTCTTGAATACCAAAGAGTGAAAATGCAAGAGTTGAACCTGCAGTCATTGAAACAAGTGCACCATATGAACGTGACTCAACTTCTCCATTAAATGGACGAAATTCTAAGAAAGAGTGATTCATTACACCCTCACCTTTTGTATCTGTTAGAAACTGTCCACGGAAACCAATAAGTGCACGAGCAGGAATTTCAAACTCAATACGTTGGAAACCTTGACCCATTGGTAACATTGATTTCATTTCAGCTTTTCTTTTACCAAGACGCTCAATAACTGTACCACTTAAATCTTCAGGAACATCAATGACCAAATGTTCAAATGGTTCACATTTAACACCATCAATCTCTTTTCTAATAACCTCTGGACGAGAAATACTAAATTCATAACCTTCACGACGCATATTTTCAGCAAGAACAGTAATTTGAAGCTCACCACGACCTGAAACTTTAAATTTACCTTCACCTACAACTTCTAATTTCATTGCAACATTTGTATTCATTTCGAATTCTAAACGCTCACGAAGTTTATTTGAAGTTACGTGTTTTCCCTCTTTACCAGCAAGTGGAGAATCATTTACAGCAAATACAACTGTAAGTGTAGGCTCTTCAACATGCATAGGATCAAGTGCCATAGGGTTATTAACATCACAAACAGTATCACCAACATCAACAGTTTCCATACCAGCAAATGCAACAATATCACCAGCTTCTGCTTGATCAATTTCCATACGATTTAGACCATGAAAACCGATTAGTTTAGAGATTTTACCCTTAACCATTTCACCATTAGCTTTTGCAAGCATAACATTGTCACCCTTGTTTACTGTACCATTAAAAATACGGCTAATTCCGATTTTACCAACATAGTTATCATAATCAAGTGTAAATACCTGTGCTTGAAGTGGATTTGCAGCATCACCTTCTGGTTCAGGAACATCATTTATAATTGTTTCAAAGATACATTCGAAATTTCCATCAGGATCATCCATATCTAATTTAGCAATACCATCACGAGCAGCAGCATAAATAATTGGAAAATCTTGTTGATCATCGGTTGCATCCATTGCAGCAAAAAGGTCAAACATTTCATCTACAACTCTATCACAATCAGCAGAAGGTTTGTCAATTTTATTAATTACAACGATTGGTTTTTTACCAAGTGCTAGCATCTTTTTAACAACAAACTTAGTTTGAGGCATAACACCTTCATACGCATCAACAAGAACTAAAACACCATCAACCATTTTTAGTACACGTTCAACTTCACCACCAAAATCAGCGTGGCCCGGTGTGTCAATAATATTAATTTTATAATCTTTATACATAATAGCAGTATTTTTAGAAAGAATCGTAATACCACGCTCTTTCTCTAAATCGTTACTATCCATAGCACGTTCGTCATGTTGTTCATGTGAACCAAATGTACCAGATTGTTCTAGTAGTCCATCAACTAATGTAGTCTTACCGTGGTCAACGTGAGCGATAACAGCAATGTTTCTTATTTTTTGCATAAGGGTTTCCTTTATTTGGAAAATTTTCCGCGATTATACCCAAATAATTATTATATCCTTGTAAAATTAGTGATATAATTTCTTATGATAAAGTACCCAGAGAATTTAGATAACATTTTTGAAACACTTTATAAGCACAATATCAAACCCATTATAGTTGGTGGATATATCCGTGATGCACTTCTACATGTAGATTCTAATGACATTGACATTGAACTTTACGGTATAAATTCTCTTGATGCAATAGAAAAAATATTACAAAAATTTGGAAGTGTTAATAGTGTGGGAAAAAGTTTTGGTGTATGTAAACTTCATTATCATGGTTTAGACCTGGATTTTTCTCTGCCAAGAGAAGACAGTAAAATCGCTGCCGGACATCAGGGATTTACAATAAAACTGCATAAAAATTTAGACTTTACAACCGCTGCAAGCAGAAGAGATTTTACAATCAATGCAATAGGTTATGATGTTAAAAATAAAAAAATACTCGACCCATTTAACGGCAAACAAGACTTAAGTGAGAAAATACTTAGAGCCGTTGCTATACAAAAATTTCCGCAAGATCCTTTACGAGTACTTCGTGCTATTGTCTTTTGTGCACGTTTTGATTTGGTATTGGAAAAAGAATTACTGCTTACATGTAAAAATATGATTCAAAACAAACTTTTAAATGAGTTGCCAAAAGAGAGAATTTTTGAAGAGATAAAAAAACTTCTACTTAAATCTGCTAGACCATCAAAAGGCTTTTATTTATTAAAAGATTTAGGAGCTTTCTCTTTCTTTGAGGAGTTTTATTCTTTAACTGAAGAAGAATATAGTGAAATTTTACAAAGTATTGATCTCTTAAAACACTATAATATAACAGATAAAAAAATGTTTGTTATGCTTGCTTTAGCTCTTCTAACACGTAAATTTTCAGATAAAGAACGTCTTCATTTTTTACATCGACTTACAAATGAAAAAAAATTAATTGCAGACATCAGTACTTTCAATACAATTATTTTTGATTATAAGAGTTTTAATCATTATGACATTTATAATCTTGCAACAAAAATTGATATACAATCTTATTATTATTATTTACATGTACAATATAAAAATGAAAAAAAATGTGAACAATTACTCCAAAAAGCGAGAGAATTAGGTGTTTTACACCAAGCCCTTAAACCACTTATTCAAGGAAAAGAGCTTATACAAGAAGGTTTACAGCCTTCAAAAAAATTTGCTTCGCTTCTAAAAGAGGCCTACGAAGCACAAATGCATGAAAAATTTAATACTAAAAAAGATGCAATGAAATGGCTTAAAAAAAGAATTTTACAAGAAGTCTAATATTTTATTTTTCTGTTATTACTACTTCTGAAAGATATTTTCCTTGTATATAATCAATATTCATCTCTTGTGCAAGTTTACATGTAGATTCATCTTCTATATTTTTTATCCATGTTTTTATCCCTTTTTCATGAGCCATAAGATTGAAACCATCTAATATACTGCGATTTTGAGATAATTTTTCTTTATTTGAATAATAAGTATCAAAACGCACAACATCAACATTGAGTTCTCTTAAATATAAAAAACTTGTATGAATTGAACCAAGTCTGTCTATAGCTATAAACACACCTACATCTTTTAAAGATTTAATAATAGTGTTATATCGACTTATATATGAGTAATACTGCGTTTCATTAAGCACAAACATAATATTTGTATCTGTCCCATGTAAAAGTTCTTTTGTTTTTGCAAGAAATTTTTCATTCCTCAAAGAAGTCGGCAAAATATTTATTGCATATATATTTTCACTCTCTTTACAATTTTTTACTAACTCTTCTAAAACCATTAAATCAAAATTTACACCAAGCCCCAATTTATTAATCACTTTTAAGTATGTTTTTGGGTGTATTATTTTATTGTTTTTACCTTGCAATTTTACATAGCACTCTTTAAAGCTCGGCTTATCTTGATAAAAAACTTCTTGTGACATAATAAGTAAACTTTTATTTTCAATGGCATGAATAACCAAAGATTCAAGTTCATTCGGGTTTATATTTTCTTCATTGTATTTTGTATTTCTATTTTTATTTTGCAGTTCAAAAAGATTTTCTATTAAATAATTGAGTTCATAAGAGTAACTTGTATCTGTAATTGCTCCTGATATTTTTATTTCAATATCATCCACTTTTACTTCATTTGATTTAAGGCATATAAGTTCCAAAAGTGTACTGTATTTATTTTGCAGGCCTTCTAAACCTATAACAAAATCACCACCTTTGATATGCCCTATAGGAAAATTTTCAATACCCTCTTTTTTAAGATATTGAACTATCCATTCAACAACATATTTTAAAACTTTATCCCCGTTTTTAATGCCATAGAGATTGTTTATATCATTTAAATTATCTATACTTATAAGTATTAAAGTGTATTGTTTTTTATTTTTTATTTCTTCTTGTAAATATTTATAAAAATACTCTCTTGTAAATGTTTTTGTTACATCATCTGTAATTTTGACATCAAATCCATTGTATATAAGATAAAAAATAAAATAGATACTCACAACTAAAAGAATAATAGCTTCAATATAAAATGAAGTTTGCAGGGTTGCATAGTTGCTAACAAGTGTGTGTGAAATAAGAGCAAGAATAAGTGCAAAAATAGGAAGACCCATTCTAAGTGCTAACTTAAAACGGTATTCTCTCTCTTTTTTTTGTGGGAGTAGCATTTAAACGTCTAAATGTTTTACATCTTTTGCATGCGTTTCTATATAATTACGACGAGGTTCGACTTCATCACCCATAAAAAGTGTAAATGCATCCGATGCAACTTCCGCATCTTCTATAGAAATTTGTAAAAGTACACGATTTTCTGGTGTCATAGTTGTTTCCCACAATTGATCAGGATT
>JALUXS010000065.1 GCA_027013185.1 Sulfurimonas sp. | reverse complement strand
ATAAAGATTTTAAAGCCATATAAAGAGCAATGATATGCCAAGAAAAAAAACACAATAAATAGATACTGATAAATTCTGAAGAATAAAAATAAGCAGCCGCTAAGGTAATAGGAGAAAGTATACCAAAAAACATTAAAAGATTCATAAGCAGTATTGTAGTTTTTTTCTTAGAAAAAAGCCGTATAAAAACGGCACTCAATGTTAAAAGAAGCATCATTAAAAAGAAAATTTGCATATGTATAAATTCTAAAAAAACTGATTTGTTCATTGGGTCTAAAAATTCGTCGGTATTGCCAAAAAGTGTTGTAGAAATAGTTTGTATACTTAGCCCAAGTGTATGACTTTTCACAAAGATATCAAAAATAAGATAAAGAGTTATAAAAATTAAAAGACCATTTAACAAAGGCTTCATACCTTTGTCTTGTTTGACATTTTTTATAAGAGTAAAACGCAATTATTTTTCTTTTAAAAGTTCATTATAAAGTGCAAATGCAATGCGTGAACCGTCTGTTACACTTCTTGCACTTAAGGTAGCTCCTGTAATAGTAGGAATATCACGAGAGAGTTTGAGCATTTTATTTGTCGGTATATTTTGAAATTGAGCAGTCCATGTTTTGCTTGGAATAAATTCATGTGGCTCGTTAAAAGCAATGATTTCAATGCCTTTGAGCATAGCATTATTTGTAATAAGATACATAATCACTGCATTTTTAGAACGGACTGTTTTATTAATTAAAATACCGTATCCTAAGGTTTTTGCACCTTCTTTTGCTATATAAATACGATAAATCTTTGTTCGGAGTTTTCTCTTTGCAAGTGCTTGTATTTTGTGAAATTTTTCAGTAGAGAGCAGAATATTTTTTTTACTTATTACAGCTGTTTTAGAATAATTTTCTTTCATTGCATCTATCGGGGAGAGTAAAACTTCCGCCGATAGAGATTTCGTAAGAGAGAAAATGAGTAAAGATAGGAGAAGAATATGTTTCATTTTTTATATCTCGCTTGTATAAATTTTGCCGTCATTATATCAAAACTCTAGAAAATAAAACCTAGAGAAACACTGAAGGTATCAGAATCTACTTTTGTATTTGCCAAATCATTGTTTGCCATTGCATAGTCCATTTTAAGAACGACTTGTTCGTGTGGAAAGAAGTTGACCCCGACTGTTGTTGTATCAACAGAGTCAAAACCAGTCCCATTAGCTCGTGTTTCTTGAGGGTTTATAGTTTCATACTGAATAAAAACAGGTAGCTTTTTTTCAATAGATGTAAGGCTTAGTACATCAAAACTTGCATTGATGTAACCACCGCTCATATCTTTTACTTGCGTACCTGTTGTATCCGAACGGTTCGTTTGTGTATATGTACCATAAACTCTCACTCCCTCATATTCATAATTTAGGTGAACATCATACATTGTTATTTTACTGTCGGCATAAAGAGATGCACCTACAAGTAAACCGTTTATACCAGTGTAATCAATGCGTACAACACCTGCAAAACCTGGGTTTGCAACAACAAAAGAACCGCCGCGACCAGATCGCAACCATTTTGCACCTGCTGTATCATCAGGTTGTAATGCACTAACCCCTGCTATTTTGTACTCAATATTATCTGTGATATTTCCATACAGCATTGCACCACTTTCATTCCATGTAGTAGGAATAAGATACTTCGATGTTTGCGGACGCTGTACGGTTGTAAAGAGTGTAGGTTCATGTCTTTGATTGATTAAACCAACAGGCATTAAAAAATTACCAAGGCGAACATTAAAATTTTTGTTAAGAAGAAAATCAAGATACATAAACTCAACAACAACTTCATCACCGCCACCGTTTGCTGTAACACCGCCGCCTTCATACTCTATTTCCGTATTTAAAATGATGTTATCACTGAATTTGTAACCTAAATATGTAACAAGTCTTTTAACTTGTGTCTCAGATGAGCTAGCACTACTATTGTCAGAGTTAGTCGTTGCATAATACATTTCGCCATATCCACCGATGCTTAAAGGTGATTTTGAATAATAAACTTTAGAAGCTGCTGCACCTAAACCGCTGTGAGATTGTTTTGTGTCTACAGTTGTATAACTAAAACCTGTTTTTAAATCACTTGTTTCATCTATAAGAGATTGAGTTGTTTCTTTAAGCTCTTTA
>JALUXS010000064.1 GCA_027013185.1 Sulfurimonas sp. | reverse complement strand
AAGTGACAATGAACGTAAAAACGTAAACGTGAAAGAACTTTTTAATCAGTAAATGAAAAGTGTCAGCGAATTAACAGATTTTTACTATAAAACGCTCTATCCTGTTTTAGAAAAATTAGAGAAAGAAAGGAAACAGCTCAAAAGTAAAATTTTGAGTATTGGAGCTGTTTATACGCTTGTTGTCATTCTCATAGCTTTTTTATTTTTGCAAAACAGCCAAAGTATAGATACTTATATTTTTGTAGCAGTTGCGTACATTGCAGTAGGCGGAGGCATATACAAATACCTGCTCAAAGACTACACAACAGAATTTAAAAGTTCAATCATCAAGCCGCTCATTCACGAGATAGATAAACACCTCAACTATATGCCAAATATGCATATATCACAAACAGACTTTACCTGTTCACAAATTTTTACAACACATCCGGACAGACTCAGCGGTAATGACTATATTCACGGAAAAGTAGATGGCATCAAACTTGAATTATCTGATTTACTTGCTCAAAAAAAGCATACAGATTCAAAAGGAAGAACAAGCTGGAGTACCTTTTTTCAGGGGCTTTTTATAGTATGTGAATTTAATAAAAATTTTAAATCTCAAACAGTAATTCTCCCAGACAGTGCCCAAAATGCTTTTGGAAATATAGTAGGTAACTGGTTGCAGGCAAACAATATCAGCCGCAATGAACTTGTAAAAATGGACAATATTGAGTTTGAAAAAGCATTTGTTGTCTATTCAAACGACCAGATAGAAGCACGTTATATACTAACACATACACTTATGCAAAAATTACTTCAATTTAAAAAAAAGTCAAAACATCCTTTATCACTCTCATTTATTGGTGGGAAAATTTCTATGGCCATAGAGTACAACGAAGACTTATTTGAGCCGTCTATCTTTCATTCACTATTACAGTATAAAATAGCAATGCAATACATTCATACCCTGCATTTAGCACTGGGTATTGTTCAAGAATTACAACTCAGCCAAAAATTATGGAGTAAAAGATGAATAACGAAACAAACACACTGCGTCTGAGCATAAAAGACCTTTTTACAAAAAAAATGCTGATGTACTCCATCATGCCTTTTATAATCAGTATGATTATTTTATATATTCTCTTTTTTATTGTTGCAGGTTTAGGCGTTGACCAACTCGGTACAATGGATGTTCAAACTACACAAACAACTATACAAAATGGAATTCCCCATACTGACAGCTTTCAAGCAACTCTAGCAGGCACAAGCATTATGAAATTTTTAATGAGTAGTGCACTTACTTCTTGGATAGCAACATTTTTTATTTATACCATCGGTGGGCTTTTAACACTCTATGCTTCCATTTTTGTTGCACTTTTAGTCATTGGTTTTTTAACACATTCCATTCTCAAAGAGATTCAATACAGGCACTACCAAGATGTTCAAATGATAGGATATTCTAATGCTTTTGAAGGAATACTTTTAACACTCAAATGGGTATTTATAATGATACTGCTCTTTTTGGTATTTATTCCTCTGTATTTTATTCCTCTAGTAAACATCATAGCATTTAATTTTCCACTATATTACTTTTTCCATAAGATGATGACTTATGATGTATCTTCTTGCATTTGTACCAAAGAAGAAGCTATGAAAATTAAATTTTTTCATGCAAATACGCTTCGACTCAAAACTTTAGGGCTTTACTTGCTTTCGCTTATTCCCTTTGTTATCTTTTTTGCATCGGTGTTTTATGTAATTTATCTCGGACACAGCTATTTTATAGAGGTGAAAAAATTAAGAAGTGAGGCTTAGTCCTCCTCCTTTTGCTCTTCTTGCATAACCATTTTCCTATACGCTTCATCTTTTGGCACAAGTCCTGCTTCATACAAAAACTGACTCGGCACAAAGTTTTGTTTTTTAATTTTGTCATATTTTGCATAGCTGAGGTAGAGTATATCTTTTGCTCGAGTAACCGCTACATAAAAAAGCCGTCTTTCTTCATCGAGACTGCCACCTCTTTGCATCAGTTTTCTGTTTGGAAAACGCCCGTCCATCAAGTCAATTATATACACTTCTTTATACTCAAGACCTTTACTTGCATGTACACTTAAAAGGTTTACCCCCTCACCCTGTGTTAAATCAGATGAACCTAAAATCATAGCATTTAAAAATCTTTCATGTTCATTATAAGGCTTGGCAAGCTCTTCTAGGAGCAATATTTTTCGCTCAATTCTGCTTAAAGCTTCTGTTTTTTGTTTCTCATCCACAGAACCGTCTTTTAGTGTCGCTCTTTTTGTTGCCAAGACATCGGCTATATACATGTAAAGTGCTGAATTAGCAATTTTTTTTACAATAGTTTTAGGTTGCTTAAGCCCTTTTAAATCACGAAACAACAAGTAAAAATTATGCAAAAATGTTGCACTCTCTTTTGTAAGTCTAGGATGTTTAAGGACTGGGTTTTTCATAAACTTTGCTTCAAAGCCGAGTTTTGCATATTTACCGACGGCACCAAGCTCTAAAAAATCATCAAAAAGACCAAGTTGATGATTTAACTTTCTTTTTTCAAAAGGATTTTTCATAGATTCATCAGGGGCATAAAGTCCATAAAAAATACTTCCCTGCCCTAAAGTTTTCAGAGCAATATAAAGTTCTTTTGCCATAGCAGAGCCAATACCGCGTGCAAATTCAAAGAGGTGAATAAAAGACATCATATCTGACTCATTGACAAGCAATGTATATAAATCTAAAATGGCTTTAATCTCTCGCGAATCAAAAAAACTCGTACCTCCCTTGCGTTTACAAGGAATATCTAACTCACGCAGTCCCACTTCTATACCATCTGCCGAAGCATTATTTCGAAATATAACGGCTATCTCTTCTCTTGGTGTTGAAGTATCTCGAATCATTGCTGCCATGGCATGATACTGGTCAAACAACTCATCAAATGCCAAAAGTTTTGGAGGCTGTGCATCATATATGCGTGTCACTTCAAGTTTTTTAGGGTAAATTCTTTCATTGTGCTCTATAACTTTACTTGCAAGAGAAAGAATAGGAACAGATGAACGATAATTTTTTGTCAAAGTATGCACAACAGCATCCGGATATTTTGTGGTAAAAGAACCTATAATTCCAATATCGGCACCATTAAAAGCATAAATGCTCTGATCGTAATCCCCTACACAAAAAAGTGAAGGCGGGTTCATAGCATCTATTAGCGTACCCTGCAAGGCATTTGTATCTTGATATTCATCCACCAAAACTTCTTTATAGCCGAGTTCATCATTTTTACACATACTTCTAAAATTTAAGAGCAAATCATTAAAATTTAAAAAGCCATACTCTTTTTTTAAGGCTTCAAATTCATCGACAATATCAGCATATATCATAGCAAAAGGTTCATGTTCTGGGTAATTTTCAATCAACCAATCTTCAAAATTATTTTCTAGTTCCGTATTTTGATAAAAAGAGTATAAATCATACAGATAATTTCCACCATAAGGCTGAACTTCCGCTTCTATATGCATAAAAGAGCGTTTTTCAAATACAGAACGAAAAAGCGTTTTAAGCTCACGCTGTTGTTTTAATACTACTCTTTTGTCTCTTTTTTTCAGCCATCTGTAGCTCACCGCATGAAAAGTTCCAGCATCTATTTTTTTAGCAACGCCTGCACCAAAGTACTCCGCCACACGTGCGACCATTTCCGCTGCAGCTTTGTTCGTAAATGTTAAAAGAAGAATTTCATTTGGTTGAATCCCGCTGCTTAAAAGATGCCCAATTCGTCCAACAATAGTCGAAGTTTTACCTGTTCCAGCAGAAGCAATAATAAGATTTTTACTGTGAGGAGATGTCGCAGCAGCATGTTGTTCTTCATTTAAACGAGTCAATGGCATAGAGACACTCCTTAGGTAATTTTAAGAGTGTGATTATACTTAAGTTTTGTTAAACTTAAATTACAGCTATTTGTGATAGAATTGTCTACAAAAAAACATCACGGACCTTAAAATGAATAAAGATGATAAATTACTAAAGATTGTATCAAATGATGTTAAACACTCTATTGAAGAGCTTTCCATCGTTACTCCTACTGTTTATGCCACTCTATTTTCAGAATTAGCAAAAAAAAATAATCTTGAAATTGAAGATGAAACAAACCTTTCAAAAGAGTTATTAAACTTGGAATGTTCCAAACTTACTCATTTACAAGAACAAACAACGAGAAATGCAAAAGAGCTAAGCGAAAGTGCGAAAAAAGCAATTACTGCTATAAAAGAGAAAGATGAAAATCTTTTACACCATGTTTTAGAAGAGACACAAGCCCTGCGAAAAGAGATAGAAGCCCTTAAAATATCTGTTTATCAAGATGAATTAACGCATACTTTTAACAGAAAATGGTTACATGATAATTATTTAGATGAAGAAGAAAATTTTAAAGAAGACGGAATTCTTGCAATTATTGATTTAAACTACTTTAAATAAATTAATGACACATATGGACATGTTATTGGTGACAGAGTCTTAATTTTTATAACCAATGAGTTAAAAAAAATAAAAGTTCCGGTTATTCGTTATGGAGGTGATGAATTTTTACTTATGTTTTCTTCTGATTTCAATATGCAAGATAGCATAAATTCTTTAAATACAATGAGAGAGAACGTCATCTCTAAAAAGCTCAAAGCACATGATAAAATGTTCAGAAGCAGTTTTTCTTTTGGCATTTATAAATTTCAAAAAAACAATGCACTAACAGAAGTTATTGAGCAGGCAGATAAAGAGATGTATCATGATAAAATAGAAATAAAAAAAAGGGTAACGGGAATAGTTTTCTAAGCAAATACTCACCTCTTTTTAGATATAATCGCGGAATTTCAATCATAAATTTAAGGCGATTATATGTCAAACAACAAATACAATCCACAAGAAATAGAAGACAAATACTATAAAATTTGCGAAGAAAGACAATACTTTGAAGTAGACGGCAATAAAGAGATTCAAGAAAAAGATAAGAATTTCTCTATTATGATGCCGCCTCCAAATGTCACCGGTCGCCTGCATATTGGTCATGCACTCACTTTCACACTCCAAGACATCATTACACGTTATAAACGTATGGATGGTTACAAAACCCTTTGGCAGCCGGGAACTGACCATGCGGGAATTGCTACACAAAATGTTGTTGAAAAACAACTTCTTGCCGAGGGAACAACAAAAGAAGAAATAGGTCGTGAAGCTTTCTTAGAGCGTGCCTGGAAATGGAAAGCGGAATCTGCCGGAATTATGACTGAACAGCTTCGTAAAATGGGTGTCTCTCCTGCATGGGAAAGAGAACGTTTCACCATGGATGCGGGACTACAAAAGTCTGTAAAAGAGGCCTTTGTTCATCTTTACAATGAGGGTTTGATTGTTCGCGGTAACTACATGGTAAACTGGTGTACCCATGATGGGGCACTTTCAGACATTGAAGTCGAACATGAAGAAGAAAACGGAAATTTTTACCATATGCTCTACCATTTCACAGATGGCAGTGGCAGCATTGAAGTAGCTACAACAAGACCTGAAACATACTTTGGGGATACTGCTGTTATGGTGCATCCTGATGATGAACGATATCAAAACATTATAGGCAAAGAAGTCTTTCTTCCACTTTTAGATAAAAAAATAAAAATCATTGCAGACTCGTATGTTGATATGGATTTTGGAACAGGCGTTGTAAAAGTTACTCCTGCCCATGATCAAAATGACTACGAAGTCGGAAAACGTCATGATCTGGAATTTATCACAGTATTTGACGAAAAAGGGATTTTAAACGACTATGCCGGTGAGTTTAAAGGAATGGAGCGTCTTGAGGCAAGAGAACCTATTGTAAAAAGATTACAAGAAGAAGGTTACATTGTTAAAATAGAAGACCATAAGCATCAAGTCGGACACTGTTATAGATGCCACAATGTTGTTGAGCCTTATATCTCAAAACAATGGTTTGTACGCAAAGAAGTGGCAGATAAATCGATAGAAAAAACAAATGCCGGTGAAGCTCAGTTTTTTCCTCCGCACTGGATAAATTCATATAACTCTTGGATGGGAGAACTGCGTGACTGGTGCATTTCCCGTCAACTTTGGTGGGGACATCAAATTCCTGTATTTTATTGTGGAGAATGTGACCATGAATGGGCAAGTGAAAATGAGCATCCAAGCGAATGTCCAAAATGTGCTTCAAAAAACATTACACAAGACCCTGATGTACTTGATACATGGTTTTCTTCAGCACTTTGGCCTTTTTCAACTTTAGGCTGGGGAAATGGCGATACAGAGATGGATAAACTTTTCAAATCAGAAGATATGAAAGATTTTTATCCAAATACTCTGCTAATTACAGGATTTGACATTCTTTTCTTCTGGGTTGCAAGAATGATGATGATGGGTGAACATTTTAATGGAGAACTTCCTTTTAATCATATTTATCTACATGCACTCGTTCGGGATGAACATGGCCAAAAAATGAGTAAATCACGCGGAAATGTCATAGATCCACTTGACACGATAGACAAATACTCTGCAGATATTTTACGCTTTACATTGGCAATATCAGCCGCACAGGGACGAGATATCAGAATGAGTCAAGATAAACTCGAACTCAATCGTAACTTTACAAACAAGCTTTATAATGCTTCAAAATACCTGCAAATGAATGTGGAAACTTTTCCTGACATGAGTGGTTTTTGTATCAATACAGACTTAGGGCGTTATATGATGAGCCGCCTGAATTTTGCGACAAAAGAAGTGCGTGCTTACCTTGATGAATACAAATTTAATGATGCAGCACTGACAATGTATCGTTTTTTATGGAATGAATTTTGTGACTGGGGTATTGAGCTGAGTAAGGCTGATAAAACATCAATCGTAGAGCTTGGTGCAATTTTTAAAGAGGCTATGAAACTTTTACACCCTTTTATGCCATTTATTACAGAACATCTTTACCATGAACTCAGCGGAACAACACTGGAAAATTCTGACTCGATTATGATTAAAAAATTTCCACATAAAACAAAACAGCGTAAAGAAGAGAAAACATTTGCAATTATTATGGATGCTATTGTTTCTATCCGCCGTGCAAAAGTTTTAGTTGATTTAGCGAACCAAAAAATCGAGCTTGCTTATGTAAAAATTGACGGACTGAGTAAAAAAGAAAAAGAGATGATGCTTCCTTTCATCGCCAGACTTGCAAAAGTTAATGATGTAAAATTCACAGATACAAAAGTAGAAAATTCTGTCAGTGATATTGCCGATACATGCGAAACTTTTATTCCGACCGATTCTATTGATTTGGCACCGATTATCAACAAACTAACAAAACAAGATGAAAAACTACAAAAAGAGATAGGAAAATTAAACGGAATGCTAAATAATGAACGTTTTGTGGCCAATGCTCCGGCAGATGTTTTAGAAAAAAATCGAGAAGCTCTCAACGATGCCCAAGCAAAACGTGTAAAAGTACTTGAACAGCTTAATTCATTAAAGGCATAATTTGTTCGATATAAGAAAATATACATCTCCAAATATAAAAAATGATATTTTATCAGGTCTTGTTGTTGCAGTGGCACTTGTTCCTGAAGCAATAGCTTTTAGTTTTATAGCCGGTGTCAGCCCTATTGTAGGGCTTTATACAGCTTTTATTTTAGGGTTAATTACAGCACTTATCGGCGGAAAACCGGGAATGATTAGCGGTGCAACGGGAAGTGTTGCTGTCGTTATTATTGGTCTCGTTATTCAAGCAAATACAAAATTAACATTGCAAGGTTTTAGTGGAGATGAGTTATATATCCATATGCTTAACTATATTCTGCTGGCAACTATTCTTGCAGGCATAATTCAAGTCCTTGTTGGTGTATTGAAATTCGGGAAATTTATTCGTCTTGTACCTCAACCTGCTCTATATGGTTTTGTCAACGGTTTAGCCATTGTCATTGCCATGGCACAGTTTAAATTTTTTGATAATCAAGGCACAAGTATGTATGTCATTGTTGCCATTACCATGCTTATAATGTATTTTTTACCTAAATATACAAAAGTTATTCCTTCAGGGCTTGTGGCTATTGTCCTACTGACACTTATCGTATATTTCGCACATATTAATACGCTTACAGTCGGATCCTTGGCAAATTTATCTGAGTTTCAAGGAAAACTTCCCCACCTGATTATTCCAGATACACTTTTTAGTATGGATGCCTTCATTATGGTACTGCCGTACGCTGTGATTATGGCACTTGTCGGACTTATAGAGTCACTCTTAACACTTGCTGTTTTGGATGAAATGAGCGGAACAAGAGGAAGTGGAAATCAGGAATGTATAGCTCTTGGATGTGGAAATATTGCTTCTGGATTCTTTGGAGGGATGGCAGGATGTGCAATGATTGGTCAAAGTATCATCAACTTCACATCAGGAGGGCTTGGACGTCTCTCTTCTTTTACTGCCGCTGTTGGTCTTCTTATTTTAGTTATATCCATGACTGATGTTTTAAATGCCATTCCTGTCGGTGTTTTAGTAGGCATTATGTTTATGGTAAGTATAGGAACATTTGAATGGTCAAGTTTTTCACACCTTAAACATATGCCGCGTGCTGATGTCTTTGTAATGGTCACAGTCACAATTATTACCGTCGTAGAAGATTTAGCCATCGCTGTGATTGCCGGTGTTATCGTTTCAGCCCTTGTTTTTGCATGGAAACATGCCCGTATTTGGTCAAAAACCTATACGGAAGAAGATGGAACAAAAGTCTATGCACTTGAAGGTCCGCTCTTTTTTGCAAGTGCCACAACATTTTCAGATAATTTTGATGTACTAAGCGATCCTCCAAAAGTTGTTATAGATTTTAAAAATGCAAGAGTTCTAGATTTTTCCGGTGTCGAAGCCATTGACTCTTTAGTCAAAAAATACGAAGATGCAGGCAAAAACCTTTTACTCCGTCATTTAAGCAAAGATTGTAAAAAAATACTTAAAAAAGCCGGACCACATTGCTCTTATGAAGAAGATGATCCGACATATAAAGTAGCCATCAATTACTAAGGTATCTAACGTACATGTATAAAACTCTCAGGCATGATAGATCGATACTTTGGAATGCTTTTGCCTAGGGAAGCGTTTATATAAGTGGGGTCAGCTATAACATAACGCTCTCCAGAGACTTTTACACTGTCACCTTGCATTGGTATGTGCAAGGCTGTACTCATATGGTCTTTATATTTTACACCTACTACGCCAATACCAAAAAGGTCTTTTATAAGACGGGCATATAATACTGCTCTATCTTCACAATCAGATGCTTTATAGTAAAGTGTTTCATCTGCAAACATCACTTTTTCATGCCCAAACTGTTCATCATCTCTTTCATATTTAAATGCTTTTTGCACAAAAGAAAGTAAAAAGTTAAGAGATTCACTTGCTTTTTTATTTTTGATATATGGTTTTAAGCCATCAACGATATTTTCATATGTTACAGTTTCCAAAGGAGCATTAAAAAAAACCTTATAATCTACCTGTGGATATGTTGCCATAAAATCTAGTATGTTTTGATTATATTTGTAAGAAAGAGTATATATTTTACCGTATTCTTTAAAAGAAACTGTTCGACTTTTATAATTTTTTTGTAAAAAAGGAAGTGTCTTAAGAGTAAAATCAAGGCTTTTTTCAGCATTAGGATAATCTTGTTTATACGTATATATTTTTCCAATATTCGCTTTATTATAATGTGACACAACATAAAACTTTTCATTTTTAAGTGTATAATTTGGGGTAGAGTACATCATCCCCTTTACACTGCTTAACAATACAATATGCTTATCTTTATTTAGAGCTACTTTCACCTTATACTCAAGTTTATTAAATATAAACCAAGAAAACAGCTTTGCTTCATCTGCATTTGCATAAATTTTTTTAGAAAGTTTATTTACAAGCAAATAAACACCCCAATCATTTAAGTGTAAATTTCTACATGTAGAATTTATAGTCTCTATCACAGTCGCATAATCATTCGCTGCCATAACACTAAAAAAATTCATTACGCCTTTTTGGTTCATAGGATAATATTTCGCATTTTTAATATTTTTGCTTACATAAAATGAAATATTTTCACCAAAATAATCTACACGCAGTCCATTTTTTATTGGTATATTTTTAAAAGTTTTTTGTATCTTTTTTTTCGTAAGAGATTTTTTTTGTATAAGTAAACGTGGACCTACAGGCGTAGCTCTATGTTGCACCAAATGTGGCAGTGATTTTGGTTTTTCTTTAGAATATAAAGGCTGTGATGTGTAGGCATTATACTCCTGCCATTGCTCTTTGAGATATTTTCCAAAGGCGTTGTCTCTTTTATCTTTAAACTTCGTAAATGATTCTGATTGTATGCGTTTAAAGTCTGCAAAGCTTTGCGCATATACACTGCTAAAACTTATACAAAATAAAAGGCTAAAACGGCCAAATTGACTGAATAATTTTAGTTCCCCATCCTTGTTCTGTTGCACGATCGACATCCCCCTCTGTTTTATATAGTATTTTAGCATCACTTATTTGTGAAGAGTTTATATTATTATATTGATCTATATCATAAGGGCGAATAACCCCAGTTAATTGTACTATCTGTTTTTGATCATCTATTAGTATTTCTCTTTTCCCTGAAATAAAATAGTTTCCATTTTTTAGTACTTTTACTACTCTTGCTGAAATTGTTGTGGTGAAGCTTGCATCTTTAGTAGCACTTCCTGAACCTTTATAGGCACTTGTAGAGCCTGCATTAAAACCTAAACTACTAAATCCGTTTATATTGGCAACTTTAGAATTTACGCCGGCATTGGCACCTGTACTTGAGAATATTCCTCCACCAAGTTGGCTTGAGTCATTTTCTGAGAGTTGTTTTGAACCAGTACTCGAACTTTTTGCGACTTCAGAGATAACTACCGTCACTATATCACTGACATGCATTGCTTTATGGTCTGAAAAAAGAGGATTTTCTCCCTGCCCAAAAATACTACCAGTCGATGTAAAGTCCTGTCGATTTTCTTTTGCCGGCATCTGTTCCACATAAGTAGGTGGCTTAAAGTCAATCTCAGGATCAGTCAATTTTGCGGTACATCCACTAAAAAAAATTATACTAAGTGACAGCATAAAAGTAAGTAATTTTATTTTTTTCATATATCAAATCCAATAACAAATGTTAATTTTGTTATAATTCTAGCAATTATAGTTCCATTAAAAATTTTAAACAAGGATAAGACCAAATGTCATTACGAGAAACAATTAATCAAAATGTCAAAGAAGCTATGAAAGCTAAAGATACAAAAAAAAGAGATGCCCTCCGTCTACTTATGAGTGCTTTTAAACAGATAGAAGTAGATGAACGAAAAGAACTCACAGATGAAGATGTCATCAAAATAATTCAGACACAAATAAAACGAAGAAATGATGCAGCAACGCAATACAAAAATGCAAACCGTGAAGATTTAATGCAAATTGAGCTTGATGAAATCGCCTACTATGAAGTATATCTTCCAAAACAGCTCAGCGATGAAAAACTACAGGCTGAAGTGAAAGCCATCATTGAAAAAGTAGGTGCATCCAGCATGAAAGATATGGGAAAAGTCATGGGCTTAGCAAGTAAAGAGTTAGCCGGCCGTGCTGATGGAAAACGTATCAGCGATACTGTAAAGAAGACATTAGCTTAAAAAAACTCCAAATCATCTTCATCATCTTCCATACCAGCCTCTTCTTGGGGGCCTGCAAATATAAAATGCTCTATAGAAGCACAATTTTCCAGTAATGATGCATCTAAATAGAGAATCGTATTTTATGTTTTATGGCATATTTTTTGCTTCTTACAATGATTAAGAAGGATAATATCTATGCAAATTTTACTCGGTGCCCGTGAAACTGTTATAAAATTTTATTCCAAATCTATTAGTACCGAATATATACAACACTTCATCAGTACACATTTCAAAGAGAGAAAAATTCAAAAAAATTCTATTTATATCCCACAGTCTAAAGAAGAATCATATCATCGTATATTTTTACTCAAATGGCTCTACACACTTTATAAACGACAAAAGAAAAATGATATTTCAACTTTTAAAGCACTTCTTGTACAACGCCAATCAATGCCTATAAAAATAATTTTACCACATACAATCATTCATAAAATAATATATTCACTGCTGGATAATTCTACAATAAAAGTACAAATTCAACCATCTAACCATACAATAGCATTAAAAATGAAAGAATCCCTCGGAGTAAAATTTTCTTTTTATGCAAGTTATTTCACTTTTGAATTATGCACACAACAAGAGAAAAAACGTTTACAAGAATTTCTTTCTTCAAAAACTTTAATAAACATAGCACATCAACACATTTACAATCAAAAAGAGATAAATATGCTGCTACAAGAAAA
>JALUXS010000063.1 GCA_027013185.1 Sulfurimonas sp. | reverse complement strand
AATAAAACATTACATGCAGAAAAAATAGAAGCATTTTTCATATACTCTTACCTTTGCAAAAATTGTTCTTTACCCAATTATATAGCTGCTGAATTGCAACCATTTATAGATTTAGCACCGACTTGCAGCTTTTTTACTTATGGTCATTTATTGTCTAATGAGAAATTAGAAATCTCTAACAAAATATTTAATGCTATTGGCTTGTCTGAATCATCTGATACAACTTTATATAATAATGCATATAAAAATCAAGATGAGCAAACAGTTCAAGCACTCATGCATATGCTTGATATTGAATCAATGGAACTGCAAAAGCAAATCAGTAAACAAGAAAAAAAGAGCTCTGATTTTTATGAGATGAAAAAGATTTATGATGTAATGACAGAGGTCTCACATATTGGAAACTGGGAACTGAATATTCATACTATGAAAATATCGTGGTCTCAAATGAGTTATAAAATTTATAATATTAACCCAGAGAATGAACCGCCTTCTTATTTAGAATTTTTAAATATGGTTATTCCAGAAGACAGAAGTAAACTTGTAAATATACAAAAAAAACTCTATGACAAAGAAATTCATTCTGTCGAAATAAGAGTCCAACGTCCTGATGGAAAAATATTAACTATTGTAGAAACTGCAAAAGTCATTTTTAATGCCAAAGATGAAGCAAAAAAGCTTATAGGGACAACACTTGACATAACCGATATAAGAAAACAAGATGCTGTTTTAATACAACAATCAAAATCAGCACAAATGGGTGAAATGATAAACATGATAGCACATCAATGGAGACAACCACTCAATGCAATAAGTGCAGCTGCTATTAAATTTTCTATGCAAAGTGAGCTGGGAATATTAACAAAAGAAGATGTTCAAGAGAGTGCAACTTTCATAGAAGACATGTCCCAAAAAATGTCTCAAACAATCAATGATTTTATGAACTTTAACAAACCATCTAATAAAAAAGAGAATGCAAACTTTCATCAAATTATACAAAATATATTGAAAATCATAGGAACACAGTTAAAAAATCATAATATCAGTGTAAATATCGATATAAATGATGATAACAATATATATACCAATGTGCAAGAAATAGAGCATATACTGCTCAATATAATAACCAATGCCAGAGATGCTCTGGAAGAATTAGATGATGAAAACAAATACATAAATATTAAAATTTATACAAAAGAACATCTACATGTAATTAAAATAGCTGATAATGCCGGTGGAATACCAGAAGATATACAAGGACGAATCTTTGAGCCTTATTTTACTACAAAAGAAACAAATAAGGGAACAGGACTCGGTCTGTATATGAGTAAAAAAATTTTACAAGAGCATTTAAATGGAGATATATACGTAAATAATATTAACAATGGTGCAGAATTTACAATCATATTGGATCAAAACAATGAATCATCCTAATATATCAGACATATATAAAACCTTAAATATCTTATGTGTTGAAGATGATAAAAACGTTTTAGAGGTATATAAAAGTCTTTTTTCTTTAATGTTTAAAAAAGTATATTTTGCAACTAATGGTATTGAAGGTTTTGAATGCTTTAAAAAAGAACCCGTAGATATCATTCTGACTGACTATATGATGCCACAGTGTAACGGTTTAGAAATGAGTAAGAAAATTAGAGCAGTTGATGAATCAATTCCAATTGTCATGGTAACAGCATTGGAAAGTATAGAAATGTTACGTGATGCAATTGATGTACATATTACAAGTTTTTTAAGAAAGCCTTTTACCTCAGCAACTCTTTTTTCTACATTTAATCTTGCTGTAAAATCAGTTATAGTTGACAGATGTATATTAAGAGAACAAAAAGAAAAAATTATTTATAGTGACTATCAAGAAAGTCTCACTTTTACAAAAGAAAAAATAATTACGAAAAATGATATTTTAGAGAGCGAAAAACTTTTTGATTTTCGTTGTGAAGTAGTTTATAATCCCAGAGATACACTGAGTGGTGATAGTTATTTAATACGTAAGATTAGTGAAGATGAGTACTTTGTATTTTTAGTTGATGGTATGGGCAAAGGCATTTCAGCTTCTGTAAGTGCTATGCTTTGTAGCTCCTTTGTCAATTACTATATAAACCAGCAATTACAAAAACAAAACAGTTTTTCACTCTCAGGGCTTTTAGAAGAATTATTACAATTTATAGCACCTAACTTATTGGAATATGAAGTAATTTCAGCAAATTTTTTATACCTGAATAAAAAAAGAGAAGAATTACAGTATGCCATGTTTTCTATGCCCCCTATATTATATATATCAGATTCAAACGATATTTGTAAATTAAAATCAAACAACACGCCTTTAGCAGCCTATAGTTCAAAATTTACTATAAATTCTCTTTGTATCTCAAAACTTTCCAAAATGCTTATATATAGTGATGGACTCAATGAAAATAGTTTAAAAAAATCTGATAAGCCTTATGCATCACATTTAAAAGCTGATTTTACAACAGCAACAAATAGTAAAGAGCTACAAGAGTTATATGAAGAAAAAATAGATACACAAGAAGATGATATAACTTACATTTTCATGACAAAAATTTAGCTATAATTTCATAAAAATTCCAATAGAAGAGATTATGAAATTTACTTTAGAAGCAACAAGCGGCAAAGCACGTGCTGCAACTATTCAAACAGCCCATTCAACAATTAAAACGCCGGTATTTATGCCAGTTGGTACCGTAGGAAGTGTGAAGTCTTTAGATGCTCATGATGTTTTAGAACTTCTTGGTGCAGAGATAATTTTAGCAAATACTTATCATATGTATCTTCGTCCGGGTGATAAAACAGTGGCTAAAATGGGAAAATTACATGGCTTTACCAAGTACCCAAAAAGTTTTTTAACTGACAGCGGTGGGTTTCAGGCTTTTTCTTTAAGCGATATGTCAAAACATAAAACTGATGGTATAGAATTTCGCTCTCATATTGATGGAAGCAAACACTTCTTTACGCCTAAAAAAGTCATAGATATTCAACATAATCTCGGTTCTGATATTATGATGATTTTAGACGATTTAGTTGCTCTTCCTGCCACACAAGAGAGAATAAAACTAAGCATTGAAAGAACTACTGCCTGGGCAAAAGAGTCTATAGAATATTTTCGTGCCAAACAAAAAGAAGGCATAGGCGTAGAGCAAAATATTTTTGCCATTATTCAAGGGGGAACGGATAAAGCATTTCGTACAAAATCTGCGACAGAACTTTGTGCCTTGGATTATGACGGTTTTGCAATCGGCGGACTCTCTGTAGGCGAACTTAACAATGAAATGTATGATACCGTTACACATACAACACAATATATGCCTCAAGATAAACCACGCTACCTCATGGGTGTCGGTACTCCCGAAGATTTAATAGAAAATATTGAACGTGGTATAGATATGTTTGACTGTGTTATGCCAACACGAAATGCAAGAAATGGTACACTTTTTACATCTTTTGGCAAAATGAATATCAAAGGTGCAAAGTTTAAAGAAGATGCCGCACCCATAGATCCAGAGTGTCAATGTCTTACATGTAAAACTTACAGCCGTGCTTATATAAACCATCTCTTTCGTGCACGTGAAATCACATATTTCAGACTGGCTACTATTCACAACCTGCATTATTATCTCAACTTAATGAGAGAAATTCGTGAGGCTATTTTAGAAGATAGATTTGCGGAGTATAAAAAAGAGTTTTACAAAAAAAGAAGTTAAGCTTGTATGTTAGACTTTCAAAAAGGCAAAAATATATCAAGGCTCTTCGGAAGTGAGGTTTTAACCTCACCTGTTAGGCTTTAAAGCGAGCAAACCTTACCAAAAATCTCCTCACCATCATAAAGAGACTGAGCATTTTTTAGAACTTTTTTTTCATTTACATTAAATAAAATGACATCAGCCTTTTGCCCTACTTCTATAATTCCAGCTTCTTTTCTTATACTTTTTGCAGGATTTTGCACAGTTAATTTTACTAATTCACTCATAGAAATCATCCCTGATTTTACCAATTTAGTATAGTAAAGAGCCAAAGCATCCCCAAGTGCTTCACAGCCATACGCTGCATCAAAAAACGCCACTTCTTTATTTAGCGGTGAATTTGGCTGATGTAAAACTGTCAGTATATCTATCTCACCATTTTTCAAAGCCTCTTGTAAAAGAAGCTTATCTTCTTTACTTGCTAATGGAGGATTTAACTTTGCAGTTGTATTAAATTCTTCACAGGCTTCATCAGAATGTACTAAATGATGCAAAGAGACTTCGCAGCTTACCTGTACACCTTCTGATTTTGCCTTATTTATAAGTGCAACTGAACGGGGTGAAGCAATAGATTTAAAAAGTATTTTAATTTTAAAATGTCTTGCTATTTCTATCATGCGTGATACATGTAAAACTTCACTTAGCTCTGGAATTCCCGCAATTCCAAGCCTTGAGCTTACATCACCTTCAAGCATTACTCCTGCGTGTATCAAGGAGTTGTCTTCTGCTTTACAAAAGAGTGTTACACCGTACATTTTGGCATATTCGGCAATTTTAATGGCTACATCATTTTTTGCAATAGTACTCATATAAGGAGCTGCCACACCTTTTTTCAGTAAAATTGCGATATTTGAAAGACTCATATCTTCTTTTAATGAGTTAAGCATAAAGTCAACTTTTACATCACTTATATCTTTAATGCCATTTTGGGCAAATTCTAAAACAACTTCATTATCTATGGCAGGATTGGAGTCGGCATTTAAAATAATATGCCCTACTCCACCTTTTTTTGCCTCTTTTGCGAGTGCTTTAATATTTTTTGCATGTAAAGATGCATCTAATACCCTTACATTTGTATCAATAAGGCTGGGAAGCAAATACGCACCTTTGGCATCTACAATATATTCATCTGTTAAATTTGAACCGATTGCCACGATAACACCATTTTCTATTTTAACGTCTGCTTTTCGCTCACCATTGACATCACAAACTATAGCGTTTGATATAAGCATTTTAGACCACCTTTGATATAATGATGGTATTATAAATTATTAAGGCTTAAAACTCATGAAAATTCTTGTATCCGCACTCGAACATTCGGCGAATGTGCATTTAAAATCTTTAAAAAACGAGTTAGATGACAGCATAGAATTCATAGGTATATTTGATGAGAGTCTGGGAAAGCCTATTGTTGATTTAAGAAGCCTTGCCATTATGGGCTTTGTAGATGCCATAAAAAAACTTCGATTTTTTTTTAAACTCAATGACGAGATGCTAACACTCAGCGAAAAAGCGGATAAAGTCCTGCTTATAGACTCTTCAGGATTTAATCTTCCCCTTGCCAAAAAAATCAAAAAAAAATACCCCAACAAAGAAATAATTTACTACATATTGCCTCAAGCCTGGGCATGGAAGAAAAAACGCATACCTGTTCTGGCAAAAACCATTGATAAATTATGTTCCATATTGCCGTTTGAGCCTAGTTACTACCCAAAAGATGCACCTATTGAATATGTAGGACATCCATTGCTTGACCAAATTACAAATTTCAAAGAATCACTTAGTTCTGAAGTAAAGAACATAGCTTTTATGCCTGGTAGCAGAAAAGGTGAAATTAAAAAGCTAATGCCTATTTTTAAAGAGCTTGCAAAAACTCTACATGTAAATGCTAGTATTATAATTCCAAAACATTTTTCAAAAGCAGATATACAGGAACTCTATGGAGATTTAAGTGCTTTTTCTACCTCAAACGAGCCACACAAGACACTCTATAATTCAGATTTTGCTTTTATATGCAGTGGAACGGCAACACTAGAAGCAGCCCTTATCGGTGTACCTTTTATATTAAGTTACATTGCCAAACCGCTTGATTATTTTATAGCGAGCAGACTTGTTAAATTAGATTATATAGGTTTAGGAAATATTATGTTTTCACAGTATAAAAAGAAAGCACTGCATCCTGAATTTATCCAAGAAGATGTTACAGTTGAAAATCTTTTAAAAGCATATCATTCATACGAAAGAAAAGAGTTTTTAGAAAATTCAAAATCTTTAAGAGGGTACTTACAACATGGCAGCTCAAAAAGAGTTGCACAAATTATTGAAGGAGATTAATCTTCTTTTGGCTTACGAGCTTTGATGTTAATTCTTTTGCCTGTAACTTTTGGCGTACCGTCATAATGATGATTGCGTTCTCCACTTTTACCAGAGAATATTGCCTTTCCTTTTTCATCTTTACCTAAAAATTTATTAGGTGTTTTTTTCTTTTTTGCCCACTTGTCATCTTTTTTACTCTCATTTTTAAAGTCACGTTTTGGTTTGTCAAATTTTGGCTTATCAAACTTTGGTTTTTCTTGTGTAGATTCTTCATATCGTTTTTTGGCAACTTCTTTTATTGCATCTTTTGAAAGTCTTTTTCTTGCACCTTCTTGTGGTTTTGTACTTTCTTTTACAGGATACCCAAAACCTTCTATACTTTCTTGCTTAATAGCACGACCCAGTAATGCTTCTATAGAATGAACCTCTTTTTGTTCATTCTCATCCAAAAGCATCACCGCTTTGTCTGTCGCTCTGGCTACCCGTGCCATATAAACAATGGCTTTTATAGGCATATCGTAGCTTATTAAAAATTTACATGTAATGTCTTTATTTTTAACAAGTTCTCTGTCTTGTATAACTTTTACATCTTTGTTTTGCAGTTTTTGTATTAAATCTTCCGGTTCGCTTGAACATACAAGTAAAATATCTTCACTATTGCTTTCTTCTATAATTTTATTTAAAAGTGCTATTTTTTTATCACTAGGGCATTGATAAATACGATGATTGTTTGGTTTTATTGAGAGTGTATTGCTTGACATAAGGTGTCCTGTAAAAGTATTTTTGAAATTATACCCATAAATGCCATAAATTATGCTATCATAGAAGAATATACAAAGAGACAAAAGTCTTAATTAGGAAAAAACAATTAAAAAAGAAACTCCATTTACTTCACTCGGTTTATCGGCTCCGATTTTAAAAGCCATAAAAGAGCAAGGTTATGAAACACCTACGCCAATTCAAGAAAAAGCTATTCCCGTTATTTTACAAAAAAAAGATATTTTAGCAGGAGCACAAACAGGAACAGGAAAAACAGCAGCTTTTACATTGCCGCTTTTAGAACTTTTATCACGTGCCAAGCCATCAAAGCAAAAACATGCGATTAAAGCTCTTATACTTACGCCAACACGTGAACTTGCCGCACAAGTTGGTGAAAATGTTGCCCTTTATGCGAAGCATCTCCCGTATAAGTCTACTGTTATTTTCGGCGGTGTAAAAATAAACCCACAAATTGTAAATTTGCGAAAAGGTGTAGATATTGTTATAGCAACACCGGGACGATTACTTGATCACATTTCGCAAAAAACAATTGATTTACGAAATGTTGAGTATCTCATTTTAGATGAAGCAGATAGAATGCTCGATATGGGCTTTATAAATGACATTAAAAAGATTCTACATGTAATTCCAGATCAAAGACAAACACTTCTTTTTTCTGCAACATATTCAGAGGCTATAAAAAAGCTCTCAAACCAATTTTTAAATGCACCAAAACTTATAGAAGTCGCCCGTGCAAATACTTCAAATGAGTTTATAGAGCAAGCGGTATACCATGTAGATAAAACACGTAAACACGAACTTTTAGCACATCTTATTACACAAGGTAAATGGCAGCAGGTTTTAGTGTTTACACGAACAAAGCATGGAGCAAATCGTCTGAGCGTACAGCTTGAAAAAGATGGCATCACTAGTGCTGCTATTCATGGTAACAAGAGCCAAAATGCACGAACAAAAGCTTTAGCCGACTTTAAGCAAGGTAGTGTCAAAGTTTTAGTTGCTACAGATATTGCAGCACGTGGACTAGATATAGACCAACTTCCTCATGTTGTAAACTTTGAACTGCCAAATGTCAGTGAAGATTATGTACATAGAATTGGACGAACAGGACGTGCTGGAAGTAAAGGAGAAGCTATTTCTCTTGTTTGTGTTGATGAAGACGAGTTTTTAAAGAATATTGAAAAACTCATCAAAAAAGATATATCAAAAGTATGGATTAAAGGGTTTAAACCAGATCCTAGCATCAAAGCAGAACCAATCAATATGGGTGGTAATCGAAGTGCAAGAAACAAGCCGCGAGGCAGAAACAGTTCAAGAGGTAGACGATAAGTCTATCTCTTTGCTTTCACCTTTTCTAAGATGCCCAAAAAATCTTTTATATGATAAGCACCTTGTAATTTAAACAACACTTTTTCATCTGCAGTTATAAAATAAAATGTGGGCGTACCTATATAGCTCATGCCATCTGGAATAAAATCATTCTCAGTATCTATATCAACTGCAATAAAGTCTTTGTTAATGACTTTTTGTACATTTTTGTCTGGGAATACAACACCTTCCATATAGGCACAAGAAGAACAGCCTTTATGCTCAAGCATCACCATTACAATCTTTGTTGTATCTTTTTTGCCAAGAGCTATACCTTCATCATATCCATGCCATTTTATATCTGCAAAGACAGTAGATGCAAGAAACAAAATCAAAAGTAAAATTTTTTTCATTCTCTACTCCTAAAGGGAATTCAGATGATTTAAAAATTCATCTGGTTCCATATAACCTATGATTGTTTGAGGCTCTATAACCTGTAAATCTTTGTCAAAAAATATAATTGCAGGAGGACCAAATACGCCATATGCTTTTGAAAGTGCTTTTTCTTTTGCTCCATTTTTTGTAAGATCGGCACGAATCAGCACATAATCACTTAATTTTTTTCTTACTCTAGGGTCTGCAAATGTTACTTCATCAAGTTCTTTACATGCAGTACACCAGTCAGCTGCAAAATCCAACATTATTTTTTTACCTTTATTTTTTTGTAAAAGGGCATTAAGTTCTTCTAAAGAGCGTACTTTGGTAAATTGAAACTCTTTTGTTTTAATCGAAGACGATGCTGTTACAACCGATGGTTTTAAAAATCCCAATGGCTGTTTTATACTTGGTACACCTGCTAATACACTTATAAAAAGTGCTAGAGAATAGATAAACAACAGTAATGATATAGTACGTTTAAAACTATGCCCTTCTTTATCAAATGCTCCAAAATGCACACTAAATCCAAGCCCAACCATTGCGTACATTAAAATGGTGATAGATGAAGGCAATACCTTTTCTAACATCCAAATAGCAACACCCAACATTAATACACCAAATATTTCATTGACCATAACCATCCATGGACCAGGTTTAGGCATAAATTTACCGGCACTCACACCAACTAAAATAAGCAAAACTCCCATCCCTATACTCATGCTAAACAAAGCTGCACCACCAAGCAATGCATCACCTGTTTGTCCAATGTATACTAAAGCACCTGCGAGAGGAGCGGCAACACACGGACCGACAATAAGTGCTGACAAAAATCCCATAATAGCCACACCGATAAAACCACTTCTCTTTGAGTTTGAACTTACTTTTGTTACAAGAGCATCCGGAAGTTTCAGCTCATAAAAGCCAAACATACTCGCGGCAAGGGCAACAAAAATAGCTGCAAAAGAGTAAACAACCCAAGGCGTTTGTAATGCAGCTTGTAAATTAGACCCAAATAATCCTGCCAAAATACCTGCAATTGTATAGGCAATAGCCATGGCAAGAACATACACTAAAGATAAGGCAAAAGCTTTTTTCGTAGTAAGTCCTTCTCCTTGAGAAATAATAACACCAGAAATTATAGGAATCATAGGAAACACACATGGTGTCAAAGAGAGTAAAACCCCAAATCCAAAGAATGTTGCAAGAACAACTAAGAAACTACTTGATTTTATAGTGTCGGCTATAGTATCTGTTTGAGATTTCACCTCTTTTTTTAGCTTTTTTGGAGCATTTGAAGACAATTTAGATGCGTCAACTTTTAGAGTAAAAATTTTGTTATAAGGCTCATAGCACAATCCCTGAGAAGAACATCCCTGATAAGAAATTTTTAGTTTTACAGCTTTTATACCACTTAAAGAAGCATCATTTTTTAATGTAACAATAAAATTCGGTGACTGTAAATATACATCATCTCCACTGTGTTTTACAGTTGCCGGCTTTTGAATATTGGCAATAGACAAACCATTACCGTCAACTAACTCTATTTTTAATTTTTTGTCATACAGATAAATATCTTTGGCAATTTTTACACCCATTTGTATCTGCATATTATCATTTACTTTGGCATAAGGTTTAAAAGCCTGATCGGGCATCAAAAAATCGGCTGCATTTAGATAAGCTAAACCCAATACCAAAGTAAAAACTATTTGTATAACTCTTTTCATTTGTATCCTTTTGAAAAAAGAATATATCACTTTTATGTGTATTCTTTGTGTAATTGTATCTTACAAATGTAAAATTATATTATAATTGCATATAAAATAAGAGGTTTTAAACTATGATAGATTTAGATACAGAAATATGTGTTTGTAACTCTTTGAGCATAAAAGATATAGCAAAGTGTATAAAAGAAAATAATTTTACTACCCTTGAAGAGTTAGTGCAAAATGACATTTGTCCGATGGGAGATAAATGTGAGGCTTGCAAAGATGAAGGATATAACAATGATGGTTTAAATCTGCCTATGGTCTTGGCCATGGTAAAGAACAAACAAGTTTAAAGATTTCGACTAAAAGAGAGAGTAAATGTAGTGCCTTTTTTTGAACTTTGCACTTTTATAGTTCCCCCAAACTGCTTTTCTATAATCATTTTAGACATATAAAGACCCAAACCTGTTCCATTTTTTCCTTTTGTTGAAAAGTAAGGCTCAAAAAGTTTAGACAAATATTCATCAGCTATACCTCCAGCCTCGTCTGATATACTAATATACACTTCTTTTTCAATTAATTTACATGTAATAAAAATACTCTTTTCTTTTATGTCTGATACACTATAAGCATCTATAGCATTATTTAAGATATTGAGTAAAACCTGTATCAGTTCATTTGTATATACATAAATATAAATAGAAGAATCACACTCCGTATTTAAAACTATTTTATTTGTTTTGAGTCTTGGTAAAATAAATTTTATTGCTTTATCTAATAATTCTTCGAGTTGTATATTTTCAGGGTTTTTATTTGGATGAAAATAACTTTTAAAATCATCTATGGTATCGGACAGATAGAGTATTGAATTGCTAATATCTCCCAATGTTTTCATAATTTCTTCATTTTCAAGTTCTTGACCCATCATATTTTTTAACTGTAAATTTGATATTTGTAAAGTAATCGTATTGAGCGGTTGCCTCCACTGATGAGCTATCATGCTTATCATTTCACCCATTACTGCCTGCTTTGACTGTGATGTTAAAATTTCATCTTTTTTTATAAGTTCTATTGCCTTTTGTTGTACCTTTTTTTCTAAGAACACATTTATTTCTCTAAGTTCTTTTGTTTTTGCATCAACAGTTTTTTCTAATAGTTTATTAAATTTTTTTAATTTTTTTTGATAATAGAGCATAATAAAGAATATAACACTCACCACAGCCAAGAAAGTCCATAACAATGAATAATCGGTTCGTTCATGGTATCTACTTAGTCTCCAACTATTTTCAATAGCTTCTATCTCTTTTTTTGGTATATGTTTCAAAACTTTTTGCATAATGGTATAAAGTACAGGCTCATCTCTTTGTATACCAATACTACCTTGTAACATATTATCTCTGGCTAGAAAGCCATTGATTTTTAATTTTCCATATCCATATTTATCTATAAAATAGTCTGCCTGTTCATCAATAGAAGCAATAGCGTACGCTCGACCATCAGATACTTTATTTACCATTTTATTTTTGTCATTTTCTATTTCAATGTTTAAATAAGGATATAAATAGTTCAAATAATTTTTAAAAGATTTCTTTTGCACAAGAAGTACTTTTCCTTTTAAAAACGATGAATTATCTATAAACGAGCGGTCCAATCTACTGAGGAGTGTAAAATGAGTTTTACATATAGATTGGGTTGGTAAAATTGTTGGAAAATTTATATCTTTTGTAGATACAATCGAAAGTATCTTACACTTTTTTTGCTGTAAATTTACCATTAAATCATTTTCAGTCTGTGCAACAACTGGAACAAATTCAAAGCCTGTTTCAGTAGAAATCAAACTAAAAATATCAGACATAATTCCTGTAAACTTTCCATGTTTATATCCATCAATAGGAAAAAAATCATAATTTATACAGACAGGAATCTTTGGATTTTCTTTTATATACTTTTTTTCTTTTTGTGTAAACTTTATATCTGGCAATTTTTCTCTAAAAATAAAATTATCTAATAATTTTATGTTTCTAAGATGAAAATTTTCTTGAAAAAGCATCATTTGTTTATTGAGAAAACTACGATTAATTGAACCAATATCATATGCTTGTGGCAATATAAGTTTATCAATTGCTTTTGCTTCATACATAA
>JALUXS010000062.1 GCA_027013185.1 Sulfurimonas sp. | reverse complement strand
CAGTAAAAGGCTTACTTGAAGAACATAATGAAAAAGATTTTTATCTCGAGCTTATGAAGCTTTATCAAACAACATCATTAACATAAGGAAATTCAATGAACTGGTTTTTTTTAACATTAGGATACAGTGGACTTTCGCCAAAGGCTCCAGGAACTATGGGAACATTAGTTTCCCTTCCACTTGGTATGGCAATACTTATATATTTTGATGCGACTACGCTTTTTTTGGCCGCACTTTTAATCTCTCTTATTGCCATCAAAGTAATCAACAAATATGAAGACAAAACAGGGAATCATGATGATCAAAGAATAGTCATAGATGAACTTGCTGGTATGTGGTTTGCCCTTAGTATTTCTCCTGCTGCGGGTGTTGCCATAGGGCAAATAACAAATCTAGGCAATGGCTTTCTTATTCAATCACTTTTGTCTTTTATTCTTTTTAGATATTTTGATATTACCAAGCCTTCTATCATTGGAAGAATTGATAGAGAAACAAAAGGTGGTTTAGGCGTAATGGGCGATGATATTATCGCAGGTTTTGCAGCCGGAATATCCTCGGCTGCACTTTGGCAAGCTTGGCTTTATTTAGATAAAGTCTTTGTTTCATCATAAATTGAAAGAGACGGAAAAGCAAATTCTAAAGAATTTTTTTCAAAGATTATCATTATTTTTTCCATAACATCTTGTTTTGTTTGTAACCATTCTTCCCAATCGACAGACTTAGAAAAACAGTATATAAGAATGTTGATACTTGAGTCTCCAAACTCATCAAGGTAAACAAGCAAGGTCTTTTTAATACCTTCCAAATCATCTTTTGAAACAAGTTTAGCCATATGTCCATACTCTGTTTTATACTCATACTTTGTCTCTTTTGTCGCTATTTGCGGATGTTTTTGTAACATCTCTTTAATTTCAGCGATTGCATTTTTAATATCTTCTTGTTTTGAATCATATTTTACACCCAAGTTCATCTTAATTCTACGCCCAAGTTTACGTTTATTCCAATTTTTTATATTTTTACTTGCAAAAGTACCATTTGGAATAGCAATAAGTGCATTATCAAAAGTTCTGAGTGTTGTTACCCGTAAACCAATCTCAACGACAACACCTTCTTTGCCATCCACTTCTATCCAGTCACCTTGAGAAAAGACATTACTAAAAAGGACAGAAAGTGTTCCAAAAAAGTTTGAAATTGTATCTTTTGCTGCAAAAGCAACTGCAAAACCACCAATTCCAAGACCAGATAATACAGCCGTTAAATTTACTCCTGCAAAATAAAGCACAATCAATAAACCAAGAATGACAATAAAAAAGTTGATAATTTTTAAGCCGACATTAATCATCTCATTTTTAACATTAGATTTTTCTTTTTCAAAAGAGTTGAGTTTAATGGCGGCTACAGTATTTACAATAATATAAATAATAAGTGTAAAATAAAAGCCATAAATAATGTTAAAAACACGTGCAACGCCTTCAATAGAACTAAAATTATTATATACATAAATAACCATATTTACGTTAATTATAAGTATAAGTATTTCTATGCTTTTTCGTAGTTTTTCAAGTATTTGTTCAGAATATGTACTTAAAAAATCAATTTTTAAAAAAAGTTTTTGTAATGCCACATAAAATATTTTTCGTAAAAAGTATATAAAAAGGATGAGAGAAAAAATAATAAGTAATTTCACAACACTCAAGCTATAAGCTTCCAAAAAAGTATCAATTACTTTTACCGAAGTAAATGAATCTATAAAAACAACAGGAGTAATAATATGATATTTTGAATATTTATTCAATCTGTATAGCTTATTTTCAGCTTTATATAAAAAGGCTATAAAATCACTATTAATCTCCTTCAAAGCATTGTACTCCCGTATATTTTCTTGAGCAGTTTTAAGGATTCCAGAATCATCATGCAAAGCTAAAACATCTTTATAATCTTTTTGAGTGATTTTACTGAGTGCTTCTTGATTTTGTGCCGTGTAAATATTTAATTTACTTTCAAAATCATCAATTGTTGCAACATTCAGAGAAAGTAAAACATTTTTAATAAGAATATTTTGATTTTTAATTATTTCATAAGACTTCAACTGTACTTCATCACGAATAACCGCATATCCGTTTCCAGCTCTTTTATTAATTGAAATAACCTTTTTAAGAGAAAATATTTGTGTGCTATAGTCTTGTACATTTTCAATATAATATTGTTTATTTGACATAATATTGTTTAATTCCTGCTCGTACATGTACTCTTGTTTTTGCACAAGCTTTTGAATCTGATGTTGTGTTAAATTTGCATCATTCATGCTATAGACTAATTGTAATTGTGTGTCAATGAAATCTGAATATTTTACTTTTGCACTGAGTGTACTTGCAAACACAAGTATAAGCAAAAATGTTATTATCTTATGAGTTTTTATGATAAGTCCTTTATATACCTTCAGCTATCATGGCATCTGCCACTTTTTTAAATCCTGCAATATTTGCACCATCAACATAATTACCTTCGACGCCATAATCTTTTGCTGTCAGAGCCACTCGCTTACAAATCATTTGCATCGTCTCTTTTAATTTTTCATCAACTTTTGCATAGCTCCATTTAGCCATAGATGCATTTTGACTCATTTCAAACTCACTTACAGCCACCCCACCCGCATTTGCAGCTTTAGCCGGAGCAAAACATACTTTATGGGACTGCAGCAATGCTATTGCTTCGGAAGTAGAGGGCATATTAGCACCTTCAACAACACTTACACAGCCATTTTCAATTAAACTCTGTGCATCTACTTCACTTAATTCATTTTGCGTAGCACATGGAAATGCTGCATAACATGCAATACTCCAAACAGCATGCCCATTTTTTGGGTACTCATCCACGGATGTATATGTTGCTTCTGTATGTGTATCTACATATTCTTGCAAAGAAACGCGACGATTTAACTTTAACTCTTTTAACAACTCTAAATCAACACCTCTTTGATCATATATTGCACCATGTGAATCAGAACAACTCACTACAATCGCGTCTATCGCTTGTAATTTTTCAATTACATGTAAAGCAACATTACCAGCACCGCTGACCGTACATATTTTTCCTTCTAAAGATTCTTTATTTTCAATTTCTAGCATACTTTGGGCAAAATATACGACACCATAGCCCGTCGCTTCAGGACGCATTAATGATCCACCAAAAAAGTATGGCTTTCCGGTTAGGGCACCTTCATACGATGATGTAATTTTTTTATATTCTCCAAAAAGGTAGCCAATTTCACGAGCACCCACTCCAATATCTCCTGCAGGAACATCAATACGCGGACCTATATATTTATGAAGTTCTGTCATAAAAGCAGTACAAAATTTCATTACTTCAAAATCACTTTTTCCTTTAGGATCAAAATCACTTCCTCCTTTACCTCCGCCAATAGGCAAACCGGTAAGAGAATTCTTTAAAATCTGCTCAAATCCTAAAAATTTCAATATACCTTCATTAACACTTGGATGAAAACGTAGTCCACCTTTATATGGACCTAGTGCATTATTAAACTGTACTCTATAGCCAGTATTTACCTGTACTTCATTACTATCATCCAACCATGTTACTTTAAACTTTATTATTCTATCTGGCACTACAAGGCGTTCAAGAATTGCATGCCTTGCGTATCGGCTGTCTGATTCAAGTAAAGGGGCAATAGAATATATCACTTCCTCCATCGCTTGATAAAATACATTATTTTCAGCACAATTATTATTTTCAAATTTTTTAATTTTATTTTCTGCTATTGACAAAAGAATCCTTTTAGACTTTATTGTACATGAATTGTACCACAAGCGAGAAAAAAAACTCATAATATTTAAAAAAGTAACATTTGTTGATAAAAATTTGATATTTTAAAGGTTTCATAATATATAACATCTTATTATGTTACAATCTCGTGATATTATCAAAGGAATTGCTCCATGTTTAGAAACAGAAGTATAAAAGAACAAATGTTATGGTTGACACTTATTATAGTAGTGTCACTTATAGGTGCGGCTGGATTTACGTATTATTCTTTAAGTAGTATAGAAAAAGAATTCAATACTATAAAAGAGACTTCAATTGATACCTCTTTAACTATCTATGATATAGAAAAAAGAATGAATTATATCAGTAGAAACGACAGAGATGTTATGCTTGGCGGTACTCTTGCAAAAGACAAAAGAGAGATACAAAATAATATTAATGCTATTGGGGAAGATTTCAAAAAGTTAGAAATAGCATCAGCCCATGATGCAAATAAAGAACTTTTACAAAAATCAAAACTTTCGACATTAGAGTTCATTAATGAAGCATATAAGTATATTAATTCATTATCTGCCAGCGACATTCAAAACAATAAAGAAGCTATTTATCACACTTACCATCAAAAACTTTCTCCTCTTGCTGTAGAATCGCGAAAATATTTCAAAACTTTTGTAAAAAACAAAAAAGAGCAATTTAAAAATGATATGGACAACATGAAAAGTGCTATGGTTTTTTATAAAATGTTTGTATTGGTATCAAGCCTTTTTATCATCATTATTTTATTTTTAATTACTACAAAAATACGAACTTCAATGGTTGAGGGTATTAATAGATTCAGATGCCTGATTGAAACGGCTTCTAATGGTGATTTTAGTAAAAAAGATGAAATTAGGACACAAGGAGAAGCAGAACTTGATCATATGGGTAAGGCACTTAAAATACTTATAGAACATACTCAAAATATGATTCACGAAATGAATACCACTATTACAAATGCTTCACAAGGTGATTTTTCTAAAGCTATCAATGCAAATGATATGCATGGAGAATTTTTGGTTGCTATCCAAAATGTCAGTAAAAGTATAAATTTCATGCAAGAACAGTATAAAAAATCACAAAGAGATGCCTTTAATGCAAAATTGAGTGTTAAAAGTGTTAATGTTTCTGAATCTCTTACTGTTATACAGTCGGATTTAAAAACGAATATTGAAAATATCAAGCATGTCACAGAGTCTACCGATTCTGCTGCAAAACTTGCAAATGATTCAAGAGAAAATATCAATAATGTTGTTAATGGACTCCATGAACTTAATGAGCAAGTCGGTACAAATCATACAAATATTGATGAACTGGCTTCACAGACAAACAACATTACATCAGTTATAGAGCTTATTACTGATATTGCCGATCAAACTAATTTACTCGCACTTAATGCGGCCATAGAAGCTGCTCGGGCAGGAGAACATGGCCGAGGATTTGCGGTTGTTGCTGATGAAGTAAGAAAGCTTGCTGAACGTACGCATAAAGCAACAAGTGAAATTTCCATTTCTATAAAATCACTACAGCAAGGAATGAGTGAAATACAAACAAGTTCTGAAGTAATGAAAGAGACTGTTGACACTTCTACAAATAAAATAGAGGAATTTGAAACAACACTTATAGAACTCAGTGATTCTTCAATAAAAATAGTAGATGAATCTTACTATATGGAAAATAGTATTTTTGTTGTTTTAGCAAAAATTGACCATATTTTATATAAATCTCGTGCTTACAACTCGTTAATTTCACTTAAAAAAGTTCTTAAGAGTGTAAATTCACACGAATGTAATCTTGGAAAATGGTACGACACTGAAGGAAAAGAAAGATTTAGTACTACCTCGGCTTATGCAAAAATTGCTAAACCGCATAATATTGTGCATACAAATGCAAATAAAAACCTGTCATGTCTTGATTCTCAACATCCTAATGAGTATGTCCTCGAACATGCAGATGAAGTTCTTCATTCTTTTGAAGAGATGGAAAATGCTTCTGAAGAGTTATTTAGCCTTATGGATACCATGCTTATTGAAACAAAAGAAGCGAACTAAGGTTTTACCCAATAATTATTCCCAGTCCTTATATTTGGACTGAGAATGTTTATCTTTTTTATAACGCTTGGCATTTTTACTTTTATCTAATTGATTTGCTGTGTAAAGCAATTCTTCTTTGATTATTTGCATTGCCTCATTTGAATCTTTGTAAGCAATCATTTTTTTGACAAACTGCTGTAAATCTTGTAACTCCCCTTTATATAATTGTACCTCTTCAACACGATTGAGTAATCTCAAAGCATTATCAATTTTTTTATCATATTTTTCTTTTTCAACTGTTTCATTATTAGATAAGTAAGATAAAATACTTTTTTCAAATCTTTGTAATGCTCTTATATAGCGAAGTCTGTTCGTATTGTCTATTACTTTTTGAGATACTGCCATTTTTATCCTATTGTTTATTTATGAGTATAATTATACTCAAAATTGAAGGAATATAATGAAGAAAATAATTTTAATACTTATGATGTTTGCTATAAGTTTATTTGCCGAAGTAAAAAATGAATTTACAACAAAAGAATTTCTCAAACAAAATATACCTATTGTCGATATAAGAACAAAGGGAGAATGGAGACAAACGGGTATTTTAAAAGGTGCTATTCCTCTCACATTTTGGGATGAAAAAGGCAACTATGATGCACGTAAATTTATTAATGACTTAAACAAAAAAGTAGATACAAAAAAACCTTTTGCCCTTATATGCCATACTGGGAGCAGAACGTCTGTTGTTGCTCCATGGCTTAGTAAAGAATTTGGCTACAAAGTCATTAACTTACAAGGCGGTATGGAATATGTTACAAAAGGTCTACATGTAAAGACTGTACCTTATAAGAAATGAAAAAGCTTGCAACCCTTGTAAGATTTTTTCTTTTTTTAATGCTCCGCATTGTAATAACTTTAGGAGTACTAGGATTTATAATTTTTTTACTTTGGGGTGCACTATATCTGATTTTTTACTAAAGCAATGATTTAATTACGTTACTTACTCCCTGATGTAAATTATAATTTGCTATAGGAAAGTCTAAATTTTCATATTCTAAATTAACCGTATATCGACTCAAATATTTCCCTAAATCACTTAAATCAATTGCTTTATACGTGTCACACTTTTTCTCATCAAGTTGTGTTCTTAATAATTTTCCTGCTTCATTAGACTGTGCAAGCGTAAAAGCCAATGTTTTTAAACTTAAAAAATCACTCCATTTTAAAAAAAGTTCAGGTGTGAGGGTATCAGTATATTTTCCCTCCGGAGTAAAAAGTAAATCATTGTCTCGAAGCGGCACTAAAACTGATAATATCGCACGCGAAAAAGGAACTACTTTATCACCCCAAAATGGTGATTCATTTCTAGTTATAAGTTCTTTACTGATAACATCAGTGATGGTATCTACATTTTCATTGTCAAATAGGGCATACATTTCTTTTTTCATTCATTAATCCATTCAAAAATTTCCATAATGATACACTTTTAGTATATAATTTCACATTTAAAAAAGAGAAAGCCTATGAATTTAAATAAAACTTTTATAACAAACTTAGTAGCAGTGCTTCTTGTCGGAATATCTTTTGTAATTCCAACATATCAAAAATTTTTCTTGTATAGCGGACTTTTTGCTCTTTCGGGTGCATTAACAAATCAGTTAGCAATTTATATGCTCTTTGAGAAAGTACCTTTTCTTTACGGCTCTGGTGTTATAGTCAATAGATTTGAAGCCTTTAAAAGCAGTATAAAAAAGTTAATAATGCAAGAATTTTTCACGAAAGAGAATTTAAATAAATTTTTCAACAGTGAAGAAAAAAAATTAAACCTTGAACCTATCATCCAAGAAGCAGACTTTACACCAGCTTTTGATGCTTTAAGCAAAACAGTTATGGAATCTTCTTTTGGTGGAATGCTTGGAATGTTTGGAGGAGAAAAAGCACTCCATAGCCTAAAAGACCCCTTTGTCAGCAAACTAAAATCAGCAGTCATTTCAATAGTAAATTCACAAGCCTTTAATGTAACACTCTCGCAGCATCTACAAAGTTCTTCATTAAGTGATGATATGCTCTCTTCCATAGAAAAAGTTATTGATGCAAGGCTTGATGAACTGACACCTCAAATGGTAAAGATAATCGTGCAAAAAATAATACGGGAACATCTCGACTGGCTAGTTGTATGGGGTGGCGTGTTTGGTGGAGTGATTGGACTTCTAAGTGCTTTTATACTGTAGAAGAGGCACTCACCACTTTTATTGTCACATCATCACCGACAATTAAAACATCACCTGCAATAATTTTAGCTCTTTTTCTTAATTCCACTTCTCCATTTCTTAAAACATATCCGTCAGCCACAATCATTTTTGCTTGTGCACCACTGTCAACAAGGTCAAGTACTTTTAGTAATTTAAATAATTCTATATAGTCATCTTGTAATTCAAATTTCATTTTTCATCCATAATTTTAATTTTTCTTTTCGCGATAATTTTTTAATTTCACATTCTCTTTTTGATGCACTACTTCTATCTTTGCATCTTTGTGTATATACCAACATTACAGGTCTTCTTGCTTTTGTATATTTTGCACCTTTGTCAGAATTATTATGCTCAGACAAACGTCTTTGTACATCCGTTGTTATACCGGTATAAAGAGAATTGTCATTACATTGCAACATATATACATAATATCCCAACATTATATCCTTTTGTGCCACTATAGCATATATTTCGTATCATTTTGTAACAAATAAAGAATAAGTGATGTTTTTTATTGGTAATAATAAAAAGTTATATTATAATATAAATTCACTTTATCACAAGAAAATAACTTTTTTTAATCTAGGATATTATATGAAAAAATATAAAGTCATTATTGTTGAAGACGATGAAATAACTTCTTTAAATTTAAATATGTCTTTGCAAAAACATGGCTATAGCGTGGTTGCGGTCTGTGACAACGCAGCACAAGCAAAAAATAAAATTGGCATGCATCACCCAGATGTAGTTATTATTGATATTTCTTTGCAAGAGAGCAATGATGGTATAGAACTCGCAAAAATAATTAAAGAAAAATACAATATCCCTTTTATATATCTCACTTCGTACAGTGATGATGACATCATAGCTCAGGCAAAACTTACTGAACCATATGGATATATTGTTAAACCTTTTGATCCGGGTTCATTGCATGCAACTATTCAAATGGCACTTTTTAAATATCAGCAAGAAAACGAAAGAAAAGAAAACATAGACTCCCTTAAAATTGATAAATTAAATCTTGAAAAACTCCTCTATTCAAAACGATCTTCTGATAAACCTATAGTTCCTTTTGGTGAAAATTATCATTTAGATATCAGTGTATGTGAAACATTTTACAAAGGTAAAAAACTCAAACTTACAAAAAAAGAAAATGCTTTTTTACGTCTCCTTGTTGCACAACTAGGACTAGTAGTAACATTTGAGCAGGCAATGAATTATGTATGGGATGAAAACGGGGCAACAGAGAACAGCGTTAGAACACTTGTTTGGAGACTTAGAAGTAAACTTGAAACAGAGATTATTAAGAATGCTTCGGGAATCGGTTACTATATAGAAGAATAATTTACTTTATATCAATAGAGCAAATTGTTTCTTTTATAGACTCAAATACCTTTTCATAATTGTATGTACTATTTTCCGATTTTGCCATGCTTTCCATTTCACTGGCATTTTTTTGTAAAAAATCTATACGAAAATTTCCGCTTGAACCTTTAATATTATGTGCTAATAATGCTATCTTTTTATACTCTTTATTTTGAATAGCTTGTTCTAAATCACTTAGTGTACCCTTCATTTTTTTCAAAAAAAGTGTTAAAAGCATAATAAGTTCTTCTTCATTAAGCATTAATTCTTTCATCAATTTTTGAGTATCAAGTCCAATAATTTCTTTTTTACCGTGATAGCCCATACTATTTTGTTTTGATGATTGAGTTTTTCCAGAACGTATTGGTAAATAAGAACTAAAAACAGTCTCAAGCTCTTTTAATACCAAAGGTTTTCCCAAAAAGGTATCAAAACCGTTTAAAAAGCCTTTCTCTTTATTTCCTTTGAGTACATTTGCAGTTAATGCAGAAATAGGTGTATGAATTAATTTGTTATTATTTTCATATTCTAGTATCTTTGTAACGGCCTGAGTACCATTCATTACAGGCATTTGTTCATCCATCAAAATCAAATCATATTTATTCACTTTATAAAGTTCAAATGCTTGTAAACCATTTTGAGCTAAATCAAATGTAAGCCCATACTTTTGAAGTATAATTTTAATAAGTTCTTGATTTGCTTCGTTATCTTCTGCAATAAGGAGATGTCCTCTAAAAGTATTAACACTTTTTTTATCTTCAATAGCAGGAAATTCTGGATTTAAAAGCTCACTAAAAACAGTGTGGATTTTAGCACAATACAGAGGGAAACATATTGAAGCAATATGCTCAAAATGCTCATATATATCATATTCTCTACTCATTAATGCAATATATTTTTTATCAGAATTTATAATTTGTTTTTGAAATTCCATACTGATTTGTTCATGAACAAAAATACAAATATCAAATTCACACTCAATTGTATCTACAACACTAACATTCATAGAAAACACTTGAGCATATTTTAAAAAAGATTCATGTTGAAATCCAAGTTTTTTATTTTCTGAATACACTACCATTTTTAATTTTTTGAAATCTTCTATATCATTAAAAATTTGACATTCATCATTTCTAATTTCAACAGGTATTTCTACCCAAAAAGTACTACCTTGCCCAATTTCTGATTTTACATGTACTTTTCCATGCATCAATTCTGCAAGTTGGTGTGATATACATAATCCTAATCCAGTTCCCTCATTTTTTGTCTTTTGATCAGATTGAGCTTGAGTAAATGCTATAAAAATATTTTGTAAATCTTCTTTACTAATTCCAATTCCCGTGTCCGTGACACTTATTGTAAGAGTACCTGCTTCACAACTTGCTTCAACTTTTACAATGCCGCCTACCGGTGTGAATTTAATGGCATTACTTAAAAAATTTGAAACAATTTGCTTAATTCTCAATACATCACCAAACAATTCTTTTGGAATTTTTGGATCAATAAATGAGGTAATCGTAATTTCTTTAGAATTTGCACTTGCTACAAAAAGTTCCATGCTATGACTTAACTCTTCATGCAACTGAAATACTTTTGGCTCAATTGTGAATTCACCACTTCTAAACTTTGAAAAATCCAGAATATCATTAATAATACTGAGTAGATTTTCACCACTATTTAATATAATATCCAAATAATTTTTATGCTTTTTTGATACTTCTTCATCCATTAATAAATTGACAAATCCTAAAATAGCATTTAAAGGTGTCCGTATTTCATGAGACATATTAGAGAGAAAATACTCTTTTGCCTGAGAAGCTTTAAGAGCATCTTGTCTTGCATCAATGAGTTTTTGAAAAATTGTATCTGTATAATATTTTAAAATACCTTTAAAATTTTTATCAAAAATATAAGAAATTTCTTCAAACATCTCTTTTGAATTTATTTGAGAATCATAACTAAAATCTATCATAGAACGACGAAAATTACTGCATATTTCAAATAATTCATCAGCACTAATTTCTCGGAATTTCAAATAAGCCAAAAACCCTTGCATTACAGGGCAATCACCTATTTCTCTATCACCGGAAATTACACCCATAAAATAATCAAAAACACCACCTGCATACTTATTTATAAAATATTCTTCTTCTATTTGATGCAAGGCAAGTATTTTTTTGGGAGCATTATAGGAGAGCCATTGTTTAAGTATTATATCTTTTGAAGATATAAGCACATCTCGAGAAAGCATTAAATGAGGAACTTTTTCACCCATTTTTAGCCTACCTTAAACACAAAATATGAAATTGTCATTATGATGACTAACTTTACTAAAGAAATCAAAGATGTAGCTACAATGTTTCCTAATTGGCAGCTATCACAAGATATATGCAGTTTTCCTTCATATTGTGCATAAAAAAAGTAAAGCACCTGCAAAGAAATCACTCCATATGCCGTATAAGACTGATACAGCCAAAAAGTTTGTAATGTTTGTGTCGCACTAATAAAAAAAGAAGCAGCAATAGGAAGCAACATGAAAAATAAAACAATATTTATAAGTTTAAGAATTTTATCTCTATGAAATGTTGTCGGGCAATAATCAGCATTTGCTGTATTTATTCCATTTTCTAAAAGATTTTCAAATCGTTTTTTTTCATCTTTTGCCATTTTATGAATAAACGTAGCACCAAATGTATAATCAATTTTTCTTTGAAGAGTGACGGACAACTTTCCGCTTGTCTGAAAAGATGTATCATGTCCGTATCTGTCTTGATAAACAACACTTATTTTATCATATCTTTGAATTTTTGCGGTTTTACCAGGATAATACGCAGTCTCTTCATTTGCTATAAGACTACCATTGTGACTGATTAATCTTGGATTTATCATCTCGATAAACTCTCCAGAATCATCTTTTATAACAACTATATTATAGTAACTTCCTATTTGATAAGCACTCAGCGCATCTAAATTATTTTCATTGATAGTATCT
>JALUXS010000061.1 GCA_027013185.1 Sulfurimonas sp. | reverse complement strand
ATTTGAGTAGAAGTATGCATAATTTCTACTGTTATATTAATCTTCTCACCAACTCCTATCGCAATCGTAGCTAACTCTTCTATGTTTGATGAACTAATATTCATCTGTGAAGAGGTATCAAAGATCTTGCAAATTTTTTAATATACTTCTTGTTATGTGTAATAAGAAAACTTTTTCTAGCGTTCTCAGAGTAAGTACCATACTGTAAATGTCTTGATTTTGCATCCGTTTTGCATAGAGTTCTGCTTTTCGTACAGCATCATGAAGTAATTTATTTAAGCCCTCTTTTTGTGAATAGCCAATCTTTTTTTGAATAACCACAACACTTGCAAAGGTTGTTTTATATGCTTCAAGATTTGTTGAAACCTGCTTAATAGCTTTTGTTTCTATACCTATCGCTTTCAAAGCTTCATGAAAATCTTGAATATCCTTCTGTATGTGAAGATAATTTTTTTCAAAAGTTACCGTATATTTGTCCTCTTTATATTCTAAAAAAGCTGCACTAGTGAGCGTCAATTCCTTCATATCTACATTCACTTGAGTTATATACGCTTTGGCATGATTTAAATCTTGACTTTTTTGTAGCATATAATTGACTATGTATATGTTGAGTAAAATAGACATTACAGAAAGAAGCATAATACCGTAAAGTTTTTTCTGAATTGTCATGGGAAATACCCTTTACTATTATTTTTACTTATTTAAGTATCTTACTATTGACAAACTTTATCCTAGATTAAGATGATGTTACATCTCATACTTTAAACATTTTTTTGTAAATTCTACCCCACAAAAGAAGAGTGCTATAAAGACTGGATTCAAAGAAGCATACTCTTTCTCATTTTTATCAAAGATTTTAAAACTAAACCCTATACCATCGTTATTATTTTGTGGTGTTACTACAAATTCAAGAGGGCTCAAAGTTTTCACCATATTTAAAATATTTTTTCTTTTTTTACTGTTTTCATGTTCGAGTATGTTAAAACTAGATCCTTGGGATGCACTTTTATGTTCAATTATAATTCCCTCAAGAATTTCTACCTTATCTTTATACACAACTTTATTCCATTTTATAATTGTATTGTTAGAAGCAATTTGGCACCCTTTTGCCATCAAAGGGTTTGGTCTTTGCTTTTTCATCGCTTCAATTAATGCAAGTAAAAAGTTTGCACCCCCTACTTCTTCAGCTGCTTTTTTCATAAAAATGCTCATAAACTCTTTTATCTCTTCACTCTGTTTGTTAAAATTACACATTGAAACTCCTTGTAATAGAATTATACTCTATTCTTAAAGTATCCTCATTATAAATTTTACTTAAGCAAATCATAATCACAAAGCTATTATTATGTCGAAATCAAAACAAGACTAATTTTGTCTTATTTAAAAAACCTAAAATAAAAGAGGTAAAAATGCAAGTTTATTTAGATAACAATGCAACTACAATGGTTGATCCTTTAGTAGTCGAAGCTATGCTCCCATTTTTTAGTGAGAAATTTGGAAATCCTAGCTCACTACATAAATTTGGTTCATCTATTCATCCAGATATTATGAAAGCGATTGATCAAGTCTATGCCGCTATTAATGCGAGTGACAATGATGATGTTGTTTTCACATCGTGTGCAACCGAGTCAAACAACTGGGTTCTACAGTCAATCTTTACAGATTATATTGTCAGTGGAGACAAAAAGCACATTATCACTACAGAAGTAGAACACCCATCAGTACTCTCAACTTGTAAATGGCTAGAAGAGCAAGGGGTGCAAGTCACTTACCTTCCAGTAAATGAGCAAGGAACAGTTGAAGCACATACAGTAAAAAGTTTCATCACAGAAAAAACAGCACTTGTGAGTGTTATGTGGGCTTCAAATGAAACTGGTATGATTAACCCTATCAAAGAAATCGGTGAGATTTGTAAAGAAGCGGGTGTGCTTTTCCACACAGATGCCGTACAAGCTGTTGGAAAAATCCCTGTTGATTTACAAGATGTTCATGTTGATTTTCTCTCATTTTCTGCACATAAATTCCATGGTCCAAAAGGGATTGGTGGACTTTACATTAAAGATTCACAAGCATTGAGCCCACTTTTACATGGTGGCGAACAGATGGGTGGTCGTCGTTCAGGTACACTCAATGTCCCTTACATTATCGGTATGGGAAAAGCGATGGAGTTAGCAACAACAAACATCGAAGAAAA
>JALUXS010000060.1 GCA_027013185.1 Sulfurimonas sp. | reverse complement strand
CAATCTTTGCAACTCTTTTAAGGTTCTATGAAGATTATGATGACTGTATCAAAAGTGAAAATACCAATACAATAAACATCAAAATTGTTAGGACAGGTAAAATGGTACATGTGTACAAAGTTTACTTAGTGCAAGAGTTAGTTTTTACAACTGTCAATGATGTATATAATTGCATCAAAAACGTATACAATCAAGAAGATGCAAAATTAATTTTAATTGCAACAATGCTGTTTAAAATAGACTTACTAAGATCAATGTCTCAAATTTACAATACTCATGACCTGTCTTGTGAAAATATTTTGCCAATAAAATGCAAGAATTGGCAAAACATTTTGCAAATAATTTATCAGATAAGAGCAGGTGAAGAACAATATAATTTTATAAATACTATTTTCCAAAATTCCAAACAAATTGCTTCAGAGCACCCATACACAGACACTCAAAATTCACTAAATGTTTTAAACCCATTGCCACACTATAATCCAAAAATTAAAAAAATACTTCTAAGTGTTTGATGGTTTTGTGTTCAATGAGGTGTTCGGAAACTGTTTTCTTAATAGTTTTTTCTTGAAAGTTATTGTGTAGTTGTAGTACCAGTTTTTGGCACTATCTGATAAAAGCTCCATAAAATGGAAACTTAAAAAAACATGCACACCTATAATAATTTTAAAAAACAAAAATCGAACAAAAATTTGTGCTATAGTTTTTGCATAATTTTACAATGACAGAAGAAAATTATCGTTGGAGCTCAGTATCTCTACGGAGATATGTACCATCGTAACCAAAAGAGCCTAGCAGATGCAAACTAGTAAAACTATGCAGATTGACTTAACACATTTGCCTCAGATAGTGGCTGAATCTATCACTTAAAATTTACAAGATAAAAAGATACAAATGAGAGGAAGCGTATATTTTCAAACGGCAACTTTAGCAAAATATATTTTCTGCGAAGGTGCTAAGAAAACTCAAAAGACAGATAAAAAAAGTGAACATTATCAAAAGGTATCTTCCTATAAAACGATGGAATCGTATCGAAATATCTGGAACAATTTTTTGAATTATTTAAAAGAACATTGGTCTATTAAGGATTGTGAAAAAATTTCATCTGAGCACATTGTCGCTTATATGGATTATAAAATTGAGTACTATCCATCCAAACAATATTTAGAAAAAATCAGTGCTGCCTTGGGAAAACTTGAAATTGCTTTACACTTATTTGTAAAAAGTACTTACGGGGAAAAACGCAATTATGACTTTTCTATTCGTCAACATATTTTAAATGAGGCACGAGATTTAAAATATGTTGTTGACAATTATCGTAATCGTGCATATAAAAACCCAAAAACTTTAATAAAAAATTTGCAAAACCCTATACATCAATTAGCTGCAACAATACAGCTTGAAGGTGGAGCTAGAATTGAAGGAATCGCTTTTATAAAACCGTTTCAGCTTCTTGATACTAAAATAGATAAAATCACAGGCATTACAAAAGGTGTTTTGTTTACAAAAGAAAAAGGAGGAAAAGAAGGGGAAATTTTAATATCGCTTAAATGTTACCACCAACTTTTAACCTATTTAACTCACCATTCTTCTTTCAAGATTAGCCGACAAGCATATTATACAGATTTAAAACAGGCAGCACTTTTATCTAATGATGTTTCTGAAGCATCACATGGATTAAGATGGAATTTTGCAAAAAGAAGAATGGTGGAATATGCAAAAGCAGGATACACCTATCAAGAATCATTACAGCAAGTAAGCTGCGAAATGAAGCATAACAGAGCAAAAATCACTGAACATTATCTAGGATAATAAATCGTCAAGGTTACCACGAATCGTTCTTTTAGTATTTCAGGATGCTTTTTTGCGTATGCATAAAACAAAACAATCCCAGCTACAACAACACCAATACCAGAAAGTATTTGAAAAGCCAACATACAAAATCCCTCTTTAGATTTTAGATAGGAGTATTAGAAATTTCGTGTCAATCCGATACAATCATATCGAGGATTGACAATGGATGTCAAGCTCAGCCTAAAAATGTACCAATACGCAGAGGTAAAATGCACCACTTCGTAACACTCTTTGGCTAACATATTGAGTAGGCCCACTTCCCTTTTTGGCTTTAACCTGTAACTTTCACTCGTCACATTCATATAAGTGATAATAGACCCTGTTTCACATTTTTTATTGACAACCTGAAAAAAGAGATTGACTTGGGTGACTAT
>JALUXS010000059.1 GCA_027013185.1 Sulfurimonas sp. | reverse complement strand
TACGCTACATACAACAATTGGCAGGAACCCACACTAAGCCACCCTCCAGAAAACTCTACGAGTTTTATGAAGTGTGACTGAGTGGAGTTCAGCCCCGCCGTTATCTACAAAAAGGACAAAATGAATTTCTCTGTGATTATAGCTACTTCACAAAAAAGAACAAATTGGTTAATTAATCGAAGTTTATTTTCTGTTTATAATCAAGTTGGAATTAATAAATCAGAGTGGAGTGTAATAGTAGTTGATGACAATAAAGATAGGTTAGAGTTCGTTAGAATCAAGAAACGAATTGATTCTCTAAGAAATAAATTAAATCTTAATTCTACTGATTTTCCAACAACTGTAATAAAAAATAGACGAACTAAATTTATGTCTGGAACGGGTGCATGGAATACAGGTATTTTTAAAGCATATAATATTTACCATAAGAGTTTTGTAAGTATCTTGGATGATGATGACGAGTATTTACCTAAGCATTTGTTAGATTGTGTATCAGCAATAGAGTCTAATACTATTGCCGTATTTCAGCGATTGGTTTGGTATAATAATGACAAATCAACCATGAATATAGATTTAACAAAAGAATCTTTGACTGCTGAAAACTTTTTTATAGGAAACCCTGGAGTTCAGGGAAGTAATATGTTTTTTAAATCACAAAGTTTTGTTGATATTGGTGGATTTGATGAGACACTACCAAATACAACCGATAGAGATTTAATGATTCGCTTCCTTTGGAAAAATGAATTGTCTAAAATTGAAGTTATCGAAAAAATTGGAGTAATTCATTATAACCATAAAAGAGAAAAAGTTAACAATAACATACCTAAAAAACAACAAGGCTTGAATTTATTCTATAAGAAATACAAACAATATTTTTCAGAAGAAGCTTATTTAAAATCATTAAAAAGGGCAAAGAAATGCTTCAATTACGGTCTACCAAACAAATAATAATCTGTATGCCTGTAAAAAATGCAGAAAAGACTGTGAAAAAAGCGGTTACTTCTGTGTTAAAACAAACTGATACAGAACATGAAATTATTTTATTAATAGGAAACGATAATTCAACTGACGATTCAGAAACAATACTTAAAGAAATTGCTTCTCTAAACCCAAATATTGTTTTACTCAATGTAAATTTTGGAAAAATATATTTAGTCAGAAATTATTTAAACGGATATGCTCGAAATAACTATCCAAATTGTATACTCATTGGAAGACTTGATGCCGATGATGTGATTTACAATAACAAAACAATTAGCCAGATTGAAAAACAGTATGATGAAACAAATTTTGATGTTTTAGTATGTGGCAATAAGCAGGTTAAGAGTGGCATGGTTTTGGAGTGGGAGAATAAACCCAGTTCAAAATTATTGCAAGAGGAATATCTTTTAGAGCAACTATCAGAAATGATGAAAGGGAATCCAAAAGCAGAACTTCCTTCTTGTAATACTTTTATAAAACCATCTGTAAATATAGAATATCCAAAAAAATCAAGTGCAGAAGACCATTGGTTCACAGTGTTACTTCTTCTTCAAAAGGAAAATCTAAATATTCAAATTAATCAAGATTTGATTTATTCTATTTACTCATTAGATGGAGATACTACCATAAAAAACAAAAAAACAAATATCTTTGAAGAGAGTAGAAAGGAACTTTACGAGTTTTTTAAATCTCATAACAGAATAAAAAAAACAAAAAATATTCTGTTAAACCAAGGTATTAAATCTTCTGAATATCTGGGAGTTGGGCATGAAGGAGTGGTTTTTACTGATACAAAAAGTGTATATAAAGTTCTTGTACCGATAAATGATAATACATCTGATTTTGAAAGTGTCTATAGAGGAAAATCATTTTTTATAAATATACCTAAAGATTTAAAACATTTAAATAGTATTGAATTAATAAAAACAAAAGAAGCCATCATTATAAAATATCCTTTTGAAAAAGGTGAAAAATGCAGTGCTTATACAGAAAATGAAGCTATTAGTATACTGACTGAGCTTTGGCAACAAAAAATCATCATTTTAGACTGTAAACCAGAGAACTGTATTCGAGTTGAAGGAGTTATAAAGATCGTTGATTTAGATGGTAAAGAGTACAATGATAATTTGTTTTTAAATATGTGTGCAAGAATGTATTTATATGCAAATTATTATAATAAATATCCATATACAGAGTTTCAAAAAGTAAAACGAAGTGCTATCAATAATTTTGAATTACCAGAATTGAAAGGATTGCGTATTTTTGTAAATAGCGTTTTTTCTAATATAATTTTTGAAGAATCAAAGCACTTTAAGATGTTTGAAAACACTGCAAAAGATGAAATTCAAGAACAAATCAACATTAATGATCATTTGGAGAAGATATTCTTCTCTAAAATTAAAGAAAACAAATATATAACAGGAATCTATTTTGATGGTTGTAAATTGAATAGTGATAATTATTTTGAGCCTATAAATTTGAGAATAGGTTATAGAGAAATTGTACCTATTGATAAAAAAGTAACACTGCTTATAAAAACTTGCACCCAAGATACTGCGACTATCGAAGAAAATATAAAACATATTGTAAAGCAGTTATCCTCTCCAAATTCATTTTATGAAGTAGTGGTTTCTATTGATACAAAAGAAA
>JALUXS010000058.1 GCA_027013185.1 Sulfurimonas sp. | reverse complement strand
CTTATTTTCTTTTTATGTTCCAGATAATCTTATAGCAGATAAGTTTTTTTGGTGGTTTACTGTTCACTTATGGGTTGAAGCCACTTGGGAACTTATCCTTGGTGCAATTTTAGCCTTTGTTGTACTTAAAGTTACAGGTGTAGATCGAGAGCATATTGACAAATGGTTGTATCTAATTATAGCAATGACTATGATTTCTGGTATTTTAGGAACTGGGCACCACTTTTTTTATATGGGAGCGCCTGAGTATTGGTTGTGGATAGGTTCTATTTCTTCTGCAGTTGAACCACTACCATTCTTCTTGATGATTCTGTTTGTATTCACAATGTCACGAGAAAGAAAAATACAACATGATAATGAAATAGCACTTATATGGGCAAAAGGAACAGCCGTAATGTCCTTTCTAGGTGCTGGTGTTTGGGGATTTATGCATACATTAGCACCTGTTAATATGTATACACACGGTACACAATTGACCGCAGCACATGGACATTTGTCTTTTTATGGTGCTTATGTTATGATTGTTTTCACGGTTATTTCTTATGCGATGCCTATTTTAAGAGGACGTCCACACGGAAATTGTAAGGCTGCTCAAAAAAGAGAATTAATAGCATTCTGGATGATGAATATTGGAATGTTAGGGCTTACTCTGGCTTTGACAGTTGCTGGTATTATGCAAATCTTTGCACAAAGAGTTGGAACACATTTAGTTGACTTTATGACAGCACAAGCATCTATAGACGGTGTATATCTTGTTCGCCTCGGCTTTGGTGTGTTAGTTATACTAGGTCTTTTTGTTTATTTTTCTAGTTTTTTTGTTAAAGAAGAGACTCAGAAGTAATGCTTAACTATTGGCTTGAATTTGAAGAAAGTATTGGCAAAAAATGGGATAAATATCTCAATAAAAAGGTACACAAACCTCATGAAGAGGCTCGTGTATTCTTTGTTGAAATCACAAAGCCACTTCATATTTTTTACCGCCTTTTAGGTGGTGAAAAAGGCAAAGACTTACAAATTACAGACAAAAGACATCTTAAAGTATCACGATCACTTTTAGAAAAGTTCTCTTTTTTAGGAAAAGAGTTTTATCTTACATGGCAAGATGAAAAATCTATTTATCTGCCCGCATCGTTTGCATATTTTGAAACAAAAGAAGAAAATGAGATGCTTTACTATTGGCTTGTTGCTATGGCAACACAAACACAGGTAAATGCATTTAATTTACAAAAACAAAATCTTCAAGCGAGCTTGTATCTAATCAAAAAATATTTTGGATTTGAGACGTTTTATAAAAAAGCAACAGAGTATTTAAGTAAAGAATTTGAACAATTATCATTTATTAATTCGTTTGAAAATTTAGAAAATGAACTGCTTATAAAAGAATATCCAAATCCATTATGGATTTATGCTTCTCCTTTGCAAACTAATACTACAAAACCTATAGAAGATGAAGAAGACTTCTTACAAGAACAAGAACGAAATTCAAGAGATGAACTTGAGATGAAAAAACAAACAAATGAAGCTGATGACGACAGAGATACTGATGGTTTTTTGGCTTTTTTACCGGAATCTTTGATGAGTATTTTTGAACAGGTTAATGTTGATAGACTTGAAGATGATAGTTTTGATGAAGATGCTTTGTACCATGCGGAAGATTTAGATGAAATTACTATAGGGAAAAAACGAGCAAATCTTTCCTCTCGTATTAAAATGGATTTAGATTTAAAACCAGATATGACAGAGATATACCCTCTAGGCAAAGGGCATTTAATAGATGAGTGGGATTACAGAAAGAATGATTATCTTATAAATTATGTAAGAATAAAACCACAAGTTACCATTAATGTAGAGCCTATAGAACTACCAGTCAGACTCAAAAAAACGGTGCGAACAATTCAAAATGAGTTAGATTTATTAGCACTTGATAGAATTAAAAATGATAGACTTCCTTATGGTGATGAACTTAATATAGATACATGGATAGAATACTCCAGTCATCAAAATAAATCTATGCATCATCAAAATTTTTATACTACATATGAGAAAAAAACGAGAAATATGGCTACCCTTATTTTAGCTGATGTTTCTTTATCTACAGAAAGTGGTATCACGCAAGATGTAAGAATTATAGATGTGATTAAAGACGCTCTTATGGTTTTTAGTGAAGCGCTTGAACGATTGGAAGATAAATTTGCAATTTATTCTTTTTCTTCTTTACAAAATAAAAAGGTCTATTTTAACATTATTAAGAATTTTAAAGAGAAATACTCAGGTATGGTTCGTGGACAAATTGAGAG
>JALUXS010000057.1 GCA_027013185.1 Sulfurimonas sp. | reverse complement strand
GACTCTCTTGAGAGAATTACGTGCATCAAATGATACAACACCGACAATATTTTTAACTTCGAAAAATACGGAATCAGATAAGATTGCAGGCTTTGAAGCAAAATGTGATGATTATTTAGTAAAACCCTTCCCTTTGTATGAACTTAAATTACGTATTCAAGCCCTTCTAAGACGTACAGCAAAAGAAAAGCTTTTACATTACGATGATATTACGATCGATATAGAACATAATATACTGAAAATAAAAGATGAAGTATGTCTGCTTGATAAAAAAGCTTTAGAAATTTTAGGACTCTTTATTGCACATCCCAATACAGTCTTTACAATGAGTCAAATTATTGATGAAGTCTATCAAGATAAAATACCAAGCAATACTGTTGTACGAGTACACATTAGTAAAATAAATGCTCTTTTCCAAAAGAAAAGAATTCTAAATAAAAGAGGAATAGGATATCACTATGAGAGTCTCTGAAAAACAAACATTTATTCGATTTTTACTTATTTATATGGGTATATCGGCCCTTCTTTTTATAATAACCTCACTCTATTATTACTATGATCAAACGCAGCAGATAGAAGATGCTATAGCAAAAGAGATGAATGTATATGGCAGTTACTATAGAGCTAACAAAGAGCTTAAAGACTCCAAGGAATATGGTGTCAAACTCCTTCCAAAAGGAACTCTGCCATATCCTGCATTTTTAGATATAAATGGCTCTTATATGAGCACTTCATGTGGTGGTCTTGACTTTCCACATAAAATTGTTGCCATATATGCAAAACCCGAAGTGATTGCAAATAAAAAAAAGTATATCAAAGAAAAAATTCTCATTTTTATGTCTCTTGCATTTGTTGCCAATCTCTTTATTGCTTTTTTTCTTGCATGGATTTCAATGCAACCTGTTCGAAAAAAAAATCAAGAATTTGAAGAGTTTGTTGATGATGTCATCCATGACTTAAATGCTCCTATATCTGCTATAAGCATCAACCTTGAAAGCCTTTCTGAAAAATGTCAGTATAAGCAAATTATTCGCATAGGAAAATCTGTTGATACGATTCGTAATCTTTATTCAAATCTTGAAGTAATCCTTAAAAATAGTTATAAAGGCACTCCGAAAATTATTGATATTCATGAATACATACAAACTATGATTGAGCAAGTACAACCCCTTTACCCTGACATAAACTTTGAATCTAAAGTCCCCTCATTGCAAGTCAAAATAGATTCCTTTGCATTTGAACGAATCCTTATAAATCTTATTCAAAATGCTGCAAAGTATACAAAAGAAAACCCTCATGTTATTTTTGGATTAGATTCAAAAAAACGTTTTTTTATTCAAGATAATGGCATTGGTATCATGGATCCAAAACTACTTCACCGTGCACAGCAATCAAATAAGGCGAATAAAGGCTATGGATTAGGACTCAGTATAGTTAAAAAACTTAGTGAAGATTGTCAAATTAGTTTTGAAATAGAATCTAAAGAGAATGAAGGAACAACCTTCTTTTTTGATATTTCTAAACATATTATGGATTCATGAACACTGAATGAACATTAGTGTGATAAACTCTATCATATAAAATCGGAGTTTTTCATGTTCTACAAAATACTTACAATAATAACACTCTCTTACTTTCTTATTGGATGCGGTGGAGGTGGCGGAGGTGGCTCTTCCAATTCTACAGAAGACACCAATAGTTCAAATACTGCAGTACAAAACTATTCATTTCGTCAAGATATTATGCCGATATTGGTCAAAAAGTGTCAGACATGTCATGGAAACAATGGTAATTATAGTGTCACAACACCTGAAGCAACATATCAGCTTCTGATGAATGATACGCCAAGGGTGTCAACTGGTTATGTTCACTTTATTGTTGCTAATGATGTAGAGCATTCATTGTTATATAAAAAAGCACTCAATATAGAGCTCCATGGTGGTGGTGAACAGTTGCTTTATGATAGTTCTGAAGCACACATTTTAAAAGAATGGATTTTACAAGGTGCTTTATTTGATTCTAATAATAGTGCTTCTTCAACTTCACCTTATACGCTTTTAGCCTGGAATGACCTGGGAATGCACTGTATGGATGGAAAAGATTTTTCTGTATTTTCAATTCTGCCACCATATAACAATTTAGATGCTCAGTTGATTAAGAAAGATGGAACTTCTAACAAGCATGTGATGAGTGGGGTAACTGTGACTTATGAATCTATCGCAAGTCTAAATGGAAAATATAATACAACAAGTATATTAGATAGTAATAATAATCTAAAAACAAACTTTTGGGATTATGTTGGAAGTCTCTTTAAT
>JALUXS010000056.1 GCA_027013185.1 Sulfurimonas sp. | reverse complement strand
AGATTTTGCTTGTCGGTTGTAATAATAACATGGGCTGAGGGCCGCTCTTTCATATGCAGCCAAATATCACGTGAGCGTGCATTTTTAAGTAGTTCTATATTGCCTTTTTCATTTTTACCAAGCTGTACTTTATACCCCTCTATCCAAAAAATTTCTATAGAATCATTCTGTTTGACTTTTTTATTTTGTATTTTTTTAGGAAAAAGCAATTCTATTTTAGCAACATCTTTTGCCTCTTTAACAACATGTATAAAAAGCTGGAGATGCTCTATTTTTGAACGCAGTGATTCCTCTTCTATGTGCAAATTTTTAGCTCTTTGTTTTGCTTTTTTACTTTTTGTAAAAAACATTTCACTTATCATAAAAGGACTTGGGTACTGCCTTGGCAGTTTTACATGTACAGATGTTCCATCATAATCTTCTAGTTGTAGCTCTTTCGCATACGGCGTAATATTTTGTACGTTGGAGAGAACAAGATTTCCTAAATGTTCACTTTTTCTTGATTCTTCTTCAAGCCCTTCTTTGGAAGCAAGTTTTGTATAAAGTTTTTGCAGTTTTTGCAGTTTTTTATTCAGCAGGTTTATTTTCTGTTTTTTAAGGTTTTCAAGCTTTGAATTTTGCTCTTTTTCATACACTGCATATAAAAATTGTTCTACATCTTCAAGCGGATACTCTTTTGGAGTAAAAGGTGCAGGTGGAACATCAAGCAGTTTTTGACCAACGCGAACTTCACGAAAAGATGAAAACAAATCAACATGACGCAAAGCCTCGAGGACAACATTTGCTTCATCTAAAATAATGATATTTGTATATTTTCCTGTAAATTCTATTTGCATATATGTTATTTCTTCTTTGTAAGCCGAAGCGAGAGAGGTTTTAAAGCGTACGATTTTATCATTGTTGAGAAGTTCTACATGTAGAATATTTGAGCGGTTCATTCTTTTTGCAAGAATCACATCAAAAGGAGCATTGTAAACCTTTGAACGAGGGTACTCCTTGCATTTAAAGATGGAAGAGTTAGAGCGTTGCATATTGAAATAAAGTGCATCATTTTTGTCAAATACAATTTTAACAATCGTATCGCTCACTCTATGAATAGCCGATATTTTTTTAAATTTTTGTAAATAGTTAGTGATTTGTTTTAAATGTGAAAGTTTCATAAAGGTATTTTAGCTAAAATTTCGAAAAATAAAGAGGCAGAGTACGTGCATACACCCAGAGGTTTTGGAAAAAACTACTTTACACTCGCAGCGATTCAAGCATATATATCTATGCAAAAGATTATAGCAGTTGGAAGTTCTGTATGTACTTTAACCGGCAAACCCCTTGTCATCAAAATAGCTTCACCCCCCTGCAGCATAATCCACTTTTATCACAACACACACAACTAAATTTTTATAACACAAAGGATTATAATGCAAAAAACGATACAACTTTCACTTTTATCTGTTGCTCTTTTGAGCCAGCTTCATGCACAAGAAGTAACACTCGCACCGCTAAAAATTACATCAACTGCCATAAAAACAGATGAGCTTAAATCTACTGATGCGGTAGAAGTTTACACAACCAAAGATATAGAAGCAGCACATGTACAAAATATTTATGAGTTTTTAAATCAGCAGACTTCTGTCACTTCAATGCCTTCTTTTGGAAATCCATTCACACAATTGCTCGATATACACGGGTACGGAACAAGTAACGGGAATCAAAATATAGTAATTACCATCAATGGAAGAAAACTCAATAACATTGATAATGCCGCACAGCTGCTCAGTTCTATTTCTCCCTCTTCAATAAGCAAAATTGAAATCATAAAATCTTCTGGCATTGTAACGGCTGGAGATGGTGCAAACGCAGGTGTTATCAATATAACAACCAAAAAAACGAATGAAAAAGAAATCGCATTTTATATGGGAACATACGGTTTGGTTGACGGTTCTTTTTATATTGGGCACAAAGATGACAAACTGGCAATATCAGCAAGCGGTGAAGCACAAAAAAATGATGGTATTCGATATATTGACAACAATGGCAACAAAGATAAAAACAAATTTTCTACAGGAACATTTAGTCTTGCATATACGCCAAATGAAGCTTTAGAATTACGATTGGGAGCGGATTTCTCAAATATAGATGTGATTTATCCATCTTACCTAACATTAGCACAATACAATAATGATGTAACACAAAAAAGCAACAGCTTTTACCCTTCGACACATCAAATATTTAAAACTTCTTCTGTAAGTGCCGGCACAACTTATGATATAAATGATGCACTTAGCTTTAAAGTTGATGCGAGTCATGAGTATAAAACATCTGATTATGTTCCATCTTATGGTATATCTG
>JALUXS010000055.1 GCA_027013185.1 Sulfurimonas sp. | reverse complement strand
AATAGCATTCAACTCTTTAATAGAAAGCATAATTCTTTTTTCATTTGTTTCATTCATACTAATATAAAGCAATAATGCGATAAATCCAAGCAATGCACCAAGACCCAAAAAGCCATAAGAAGCAGTAATCATAGAAACATGAATATCTAACCAATACGATTGAAGCACAGGCACTAGATTTGTAATCTGAGGGCTCATCCAACTTAAATGTGCTACAAATAAAATAAGTCCCGCTAAAATAGAAGTGGAAGCTAAAGCAATTGGAGATTGCTTAGAAAATATAAATCCAGCAAGTACAGTAGCCCATGCAATATAAGTCATAGACTCAAAACCATTTGACCATGGTGCATGTCCAGAAATATATCCACGAAGTACAAGTCCCATTGTATGGGCAAAAAATAAAATACCCAATAAAATAAGAGAAGTTTTTGTAATCTTTTTCATTCCAAATTCAGGTTTAATAATTTTAATAAAACTTAATATTAAAAGAATAAAACCAAGAATAAAATAAATTGGCCATAATATTTCAAAAACATTTGAATGATTATAAAATACTTCAGCTTTTATTTTACCTTCTTTAGGATACACACTTAAGCCATAAAATTTTTGATATTGAGCTATTTTAGCTAAAGCTGCATTACTTTTACTCCAATCTCCACTATGTAATGAATTGTCAATATCTGTAAAATATGTCAATGCTAAATTTCTAACCTTTGTTGCTTCTTTTGGAGGAAATTTTTGCAGAGCATCTATGGTTGCATACCATTTATTGTTTATATCGTTTGGTTTAGGCCAAATTTTTAGTATAGAACCTGTAAAAACCATATATACAACATTTACTTTTTCATCAATTTTAAGTACCTTGTTGTCAAATCTACTCCTATCTATAGGTGCTTTTCTTGAGGCTTTTTCAACAAGATTTAAAAGTTTATAACCACGCATACCTTGAGGATCTTGAAAAAACTGCGAGAAAGAAGCATACTTTGCATCTTTTGGAGCACCAATTGCAATATTTAGGTGCTTATTCCCTGTTTTAATCAATTTTATATTTTTATAGATATCTGGTCGAATCATCATTCCTAAAATCACTTGATTTGCAGTTAATCGCTTATCTCCAACTTTTAAACTACTGCTTCTATGAATTTTTGCCAAAATTTCTGTGCTAAGCGTATCAATAGGCTTCATTCGCCCTTTTGTATCTTGTATAATTAACTTTCCAAATTCCTGTGAATGTTCTTTGTTAAAGGACAAAATAGTCTTTATGCCAGGATTTAATTCTTCTGCTTTTGACTGTGTAACACTAAAAAGTAATCCAATCGCCAATAATCCAGGAACAACTTTACATTGTGCTGCATCTTTTGCCCTTTTTGATAATTTAGCAAATCTAAATTTTTTAGAAAAAAGCACCCAAAATAATCCTAATGCCAACATTGCATATCCAACATAAGTTGTAAGTGTCCCTGGATCATGATTCACTGATAAAACGGTACCTCTTTCATCTCTATCATATGAAGCTTGAAAAAATCTATAATTTTTATAATCTAAAATATGATTCATATAAATCTTATATGGCATATCTACTCCATTCTTTTTATCTATCAATTCAACCTTACTTGCGTATGAAGCTGGACTCATAGAGCCAGGATAACGATCGAGTTGAAAATCTTTTAATTTTATTGCAAAAGGGAGCTTAATTACTTTTGCACCGTAAGCGATACTTACATTTACACCCTTTAACTCAACAACACTAGCATGAGCTAATATACCTTTTTGATAATAAACAAATATAGTATGCTCCGCACCATCAACATTTACTAAAAATTTAAGAGCATCAACACCACCCGAATTCATTTTCATTTTTCTATTCACTGCAGAAGTACTATTACTCACAATTTTCTTACTTGCATGAAGCATAAAATTACGTAATACAAAACCACCTAATGCTGTACGATAAAGAACTCTTTTATTTAACTTTTCATTGTCATTTGCATTCAACTCACCACTGGAACGATCAGCCATTTTCATATATGATAATTTCATATCATGTTTCATATATAATTGACCATTTTTAATAAATAAACCAATCACCGGCTTTTCAAAATGTTTACCAGAATTAAAATCTAATATAAAGTTCCCTGCATCATAATATTTACCATTATCTAATGCAAGTGGTTTTCCTGAACCTCCACCTGTAACCATGAGTTTAGCAATTGCTTTACCATTTTTATCTGCTACTAATGATTCAACAGCATTTGGAATATATTCTAAAAGTTTTACATCTATTTTTCTATTATCAAACGATAAAGATTTGTCAAATGAGTTATCTCCTCGTTTAGAAAAATATGCAACTTTATTATATTCTGCTTTATTTTTCATATCTTGTGCTCTAACTACTAAATAAGGGCTATAACTTAACATTGTAGAAGAAGCCATACCTTCTCGTATATGCATAGTCCCTTCAAAACCAACAAATCTTGTGATAGCCGCACCTAAAAGTATCACTAAAAATCCTATATGAAAGATAAAAACAGGAGCCTTTTTCAGTGTGTACATCTTATAATGGATAATATTGTAAATTAAATTCACAGCTAAAAGTCCAAGAAGTACTTCAAACCATATCGCATTATAAATTTCTGCTTTGGCAGTCATTGTGCCAAAATCATTTTCGACAATCGTCGCATAACCGATTGAAAATGCAAATATAAGCATTAATACAATCATCGTTTTTATTGATCCAATAAAGGAAATAAGTTGTTTCATTTCAAGCCTTTCTTAAAAAAGATATTTTAGTAGATATTAGCAAACAGACGGTAATTATTTCACTTTTTTAGGAGAAAAATCAATATTGTTTATTATAATATTGGTCGTATTTTTTTTATCTTCAATCTTTTTCATTACGTTCACAGGTCTGTCCATTTTAAAAAGCTCTGTTTTTACAACATTGCCATTTTTATCATACCACTTTTGTAAACCTTCTTTATAATTATTTTTATAGAGTACTTCCGCATAAAGCTTACCATCATAAGTATACTCTTTTTGTATTCCCTCTTTTTTATTATGCACGTAAGGAACAACCAATGCAAGTTGACCATTATCAAAATACTCTTTTTGTAGACCTTCTTTCATATCATTTATATATTTTACACTATGTTTTATTTTGGCATTTGCAAAATAATCTATAGCTTTACCTTCAAGTTTGCCCATATTGTAATTCATTTGTGCTATCTTCTGTCCTTCTTTACCATACCAAACAAGTTTGCCATCACGCTTCCCCTGAATATAATTTACTTGATATGCCAATGTGCCCTGAATATAGTAAACCTTTTCAACACCATTTTTAATACCCTTTTTTATTTTTGTATTTGTACCATCTATATAATGTGTTTGAGCCTTCAACTCACCTGTTTTAAAATAAGTTTTAACAAGCTCTGCATGCACCATACTTGAAGTCAAAAGTGCTGATAAGAGTAAAGATGTATATGGTATTTTCATAATATTGATATCCTTGAATATTATTTGAGTGTGGAGGTTATATTACTTCCCCCCTTAAGGGAGAAGTAAAAGAAGAAAAATTATTTCCAACTGTCTTTCACGACTTTTGAAGATTTTTTATATGGATATTTTACAACGAGCTCTTTAACTGAAAGTTTTTGATCACCTTCTCGCATAAAGTGAGCCAGCGTTACCGCAGCCCAATAATCATTTGCATACGCAGTATCTTTAAGCTGTAATGGAACACCTTTTTTATTTACTGTGTGACATGCTGCACATGTTACAGGACCTGCATATTTTCCATCTGGAGAATATTGTAATGCTTGTTCGTGTGTTGTTACATCCACTGAGCGTTCTTTACCATCATATCTTGTAGAATAAAGACCATGTGTAGACTCATGACATGTTTGACATGCGATGCTACCATGTGCTTTAGAATATCTGTACAGAGAATACTTATTTGGTAAATCAATTGGGAAATATTTTCCACCGGTATTTTGTTCTACAAATGGAGCTGCGTGACAGTCTGCACAATGTGGTTCTGCTGCTGCCAACCACCAGTCATTACCACCAGATGCGGCTGCATATGGAACTTTTCCACCTTTTGGATGATTCCAAGGTTTAAGATCTAACTTACCGTCTTTACCAACATTTTTAACAAGTGTCGCTGATTTATGCTCAGTATAAAACTTCATAACTTCATTATCACCTGTAGTTTTTGGATCAGCAAATGATGCAAATTTCTTAGCATTACCACCAGCAATCACTTTAATCATTTCTCTAAGAGATTTATTTCTTAAAGTTTTACCCTCTTGTTTTGAATCATTTGTAATATTGTCATAATTTTGAAATGCTTGTGCAACTTTTGTATGACAGTTTGTACAGTATAAACCACGTAATACTTTTGAAGGTTTTCCATGTTCATCTTTTGTAGAAACATTTTTATACTGCCATTTACCATAATTATTCAAAAAGAAAGGCGGTTTCGCATCAGGATTTGAGTGTGCATCGCGTCTTACATAACACCCACCGCCAGATAACCTGATGTCACCTTTAGAAAATCTACCTTCACCATATCTATCTGTTACACGATACGGATTGGAATCATCATTCATATTTGGATTTTGAAAGTGCGTTGGGTGACAAGATTGACATGCTTGTGTTCTACCTGCACCATCAGGCATAGGAACCATTCCTAGGTGAAAACCATGAATCGCTTCAGAAAGAGGCTTCGCTTTAACAGCTTTATACCCTGTAGCAGTCGGACGAGGTTCTTGTAAATTTCCCGAAACATTATCACCATGACAGTCTGTACAGCTTACCATACCAACTTTACCTAGTCTGTTTCCAGAAGCATTTGGTTTATAGTCAGCTAAAAAATGTGTACCCTGATTTTTGTCATGCAAAGCAAGAATATCTATAGAAGCTTCTGCCAAACGAGCCATGTATTCACTCTCGTCAGGATATGACTTCCAATATTTATACTCTTGATCAGAATATTTCAGGCCTTCATCTCTTGCCATTTGTGCTGCTTTACCATTTCTCGAATGACAAGCATAACAGTTTGGAATATCAACTGGTTCTGTACCGAAGTAAGAAACATCCGTTCCATTTGAGTTTTTCATACTTTTACCGGTTCTGTCATGCATTTCTACAGTAGCATGTTGAAAGGGTTGAAAATCTTTTTGAGTTACAGAACGAATAGTCCCTTTTCTCGTAGAGTCATTAAATGCAGTCATAGGGAGCCCAAGTGCATCCCAAACATGTGAAGCAGTCAATACCAATTTAACATTTTTCACAGCAGGAACAAGTGTGTCAGTCATTACAACATTTCCACCATCTTTTCCTGCATATTTAAGATATCCCCCAGAAAGTGGCATTCCTGAAGGTCCAGCATCAATTCTAACTGGTATCTGACGACCTATACGGAGACGATCTTTATCTGTTGCACCTGCGGGAATAGTCCCTTCTAAATCTTTATATATAAAAAGGTGTGTCCAAACATAGTTGGCAACATTATCTCCTGCAGAATCCAAATGTCCGTCACCATCAGCATCTTTTCTGACACTCCAGTATTTCATTTTATTACCTTCACTGTAAGAGTTATCTTTTACATAGTAATAAAGTTTAACGTCATCATCTGGAGTTAATAGTTTTGGTAATTTACCATCTTTTCCACCCTTAACGGCTTGTGCCTGAATCGAATTATATGGAGGAATAACACAACAGTAATCCATACTAAAACCAACACAATGCATTCCGAGTTCGTAATTAATAAACACATTGTAATCATTCTTAGGTTCATACCCCCTAATTTTCTTACCATCTGCTCCAACTGTGACATACTGCTTAAGCTTATTTAATTTGAACGGTGGGTTCGTATTATAAGCAAAAGCAGAAGACGTTGCTATAAACATAAATGCAACTAATGCAACTAATATATTGTTTTTTTTCATAGTGTAAATCTCCTCTACTTTAAGATTAAAAGGAGTATCACATTTTGTTATTTAAAAGGAGATTAAAGAGTAAGAAAAATTTATAATTAGTATATTTTAAAGTATAATTTTTTATAATGTGATATTCCTGTGATAAATACCATTATTCTTTATCTTTTAAGTTTGACTTCAAAATATTTTCTTTTATTCATGGATATATCTACGCTTCCGCCATGTGCTTGGGCTATTTGACGAGAGAGAACAAGACCTAAACCATTGCCTTTAAGCTTTGTACTTTTAAATGCTTCAAATAATTCCTTTTTATTTTTTATCTCTATTCCACTGTCATATATTTTAAAAATATGATAACTTTCATCATTACTATATACGACTTCAATAAGTCCTTCCTCATTATCATCTTCTTCAATTGCATCAATAGCATTGATAATAAAATTTGAAAAGAGTATTTCAAGTAAATCTTTATCGCCATTTATCATAAAATCAATTTTTGGAAAACTAAAATGTATATCTTTAGAATATCCATAGTATTTAATCGACATATCAATAGATTCTTTGAGTAAACTCCATTTAAACTCATGTTTTTGTGCTTGAACACCCTTAGAAAACATCAAAGTTGCTTTTATAATTCTATCAATTCTATACACTGATTTTTGTATCTCTTCTACTATAGGAATATTCTCAGGTATTACTCGTTTTTTAAGTGTTGAACTCATAAGTGAGATAGCACCGATTGGGTTTCTGATTTCATGAGAAAGATGTGCTGCCATCTGCCCCATTGTCGCAAGATTTTCTTTACGTTTTTGCTCTGTTATATCTGTTGCCGAGAGCATAATCTTATCTTTATATGATGCACTTTTTACAATATAGGAACGTGAGTTAAATGTAATTTCATAATCTTCATCTCTGTATTTCAAGAGTTTTAAAAGCTCCCAAAGCTCTCGGGCATAAGAGTTTTGTAAAAAGACACTATTATCACTATTTATTATCCAAATAGCATTGGGTAAAAACTCAACAACTTTTTCAACAGTATCTTGCAAATGAGCATACGAAGCTTTTAATTCATTAAACTCATTTTCTACTTTATATGTCTGCTCTATTAAGACATTAAGTTCTTGGGGCGTTATAGCTGCCATTACACCTGAAACCCAACAAGTATTTTATACAAAGAGTGTGCATCCTCACTTCCTGCAAGTTCACGTATAGAGTGCATAGCCAAAGTTGGCAGTCCAACATCTATAGTATCTATCCCTATTCTTGTTGCAGTTATTGGCCCTATGGTAGAACCGCAACCCATATCACTTCTTGTTACAAAATTTTGCAAAGGTTCATTGAGCAAAGAAGCTACGTTCATAAACTTTGATATGGTAGTAGAATTCGAAGCGTATCGCTGATTTGCATTTACTTTTAGAACAACACCTTTGTTGATATATGGTGCATGATGTGCATCATGTTTTGATGGAAAATTTGGATGAATTGCATGAGCATTATCTGCACTAATCATTAAAGAGCTTCTCACCATTTGTGTATATTCTTCATAATCATCAAATATTCTATGCAGTGTGTTTTCTAAAAAGCTACCCCCTGCACCACTTGTTGACTCACTTCCCACCTCTTCATGATCAGTTGCTACAAAAAGCATGGCTTTATCTACATGTAGACTGCAAATACTTACCATTGCAGTATAACAACTAAGTAAATTATCGAGTCTTGCACTCGATATAAAGTCATTGTGCAGTCCAATAAAAGAGGCCTTTTGTGTATCATAAAAACTCAATTCATGAGCATAAACTTCTTTTACATCTCTAATTCCAATTTTATCCAACTGCCATTTTATAAACTCATCAAATTCAAACGCTTCATTTGTTGTCAAAATTGGGCACATATCTGTTTGTTTATTGATAGTTTTATCTTTATTTGCTTTATCATCAAGATGTATTGCAAGTGAAGGTACAACTGTTATTGGTTTTTCAACATTTATAAGAGCACTCTCAACGCTGTTATCATGACTTAAATAACTCACCCGACCTGCCAAAGACAAATCTCTGTCAAACCAAGGATTTAAAAGTAGTCCGCCGTAACTTTCAACACCAAATTTTACAACACCATGCTCTTTTATAACAGGATTTGGCTTTAGTTTTAAATTTGGCGAATCTGTATGTGCCCCTACCATCAGGTATTTAGCTCTTATTTTAGGATAGGTAAAAGCAATTATAGATGAATCATTACGCGTTACATAATATTTTTGACCCTCTTGAAGTTCCCATTTATCAACCTCCTCAAGCTTTATAAATCCTGCATTTTCAAACATCATTGCCATATTTTGCGTTGCATGAAAAGGCGTTGGCGAAGCATCTAAAAAGCCTAATAGTCCTTCATTAAAATCTTGTTTATTCATTTATAACCCTTATCCTATAATATCCACAAATTCATTACCTTCTAATGCCGCACTAATTTTGCCATCTACTCTTATTGCCGAGTCAATAACTACATTATGAAGTTTTGAAACTATTGTTATTTTCAACGGTCTATTCCCTGGGTTTTGTCGAATAAGTGTATATAAATTTTCTAAAACATCAAAATCACTACTGAGTCTTACAGCCAAATTTATAGGTTCCGGCGGTGCTTCTTGAATCTCTGTTTTGACTTTTTTTGTCTCTTTTTTCGCCTGTTTAAGTGTCATTATTTTTGTTACATTCAAACGCGGACCAAAATCTGTATGGGTTACTCTTGCTTTAAAAGCAACCGGTTCTTCCAAGTCCATTTCAGTAAGCTGTTCAAGTTTATCAGAAAAAAGCATAATTTCAATATTTCCATGAAAATCCATAAGACTGACTATACCAAACTGATTCCCTTTTTTAGAAACTTTTTTTGTTACCCCTTCTACCTTTCCTATAAAAATTGCAAATGAACCATCTTTTATATGTTCTAATTCTGATGAAAGTGTATAATTAAGCTCATCCAACTCTTCACGATAATCATCCATAGGATGGCCTGAAACATAAAAGCCCAAGGTATCTTTTTCAAACTCTAAAATCTCTTTAAGTTCATACTCATCAGAATTTGTAAGTTCAAGTTTTACGGTTGTAATTTCTTCATCATCACCAAAAAGACTGCCCACAACATTTTTCTTTGCCTCACTTGATTTTTTTGCAGTATCTACTATAAGCTCTATCTGATCTAAAAGTGCTTTACGCGAGTAGTTATACCTGTCAAATCCGCCTGCCTTTATAATGGCTTCTACTACACGTTTATTTACTTTTGATGGCTCAATTCTGTTTACAAAATCCTGTAACGAAGCATAATCACCATTTTCTTCACGCTCTTCAAGCATCGCATGTATGGCAGCTTCACCAACACCTTTTATAGCACCTAGACCAAATAAAATAATTTCACGATTCTCTTTTGTAATAGCTGAAAATTCTAATTGTGAATCACAAATATCAGGCGGAGCAAGTTCAATGCCCATTCGTTTTACTTCATCTATATAACGAACAACTTTTTCGGTATTGTCTTTATCTGATGTTAAGAGTGCCGCCATAAATTCATTTGGATAATAAGTCTTGAGCCATGCTGTTTGAAATGTAACCATTGCATACGCTGCTGAGTGAGATTTATTAAAACCATAACCGGCAAACTTTTCAATTAAATCAAAAAGTTCTGAAGCGGTTTTATAATCAAGCCCTTGTTTTGCTGCACCTTCAGAAAACTCTTTGTTATATTTAATCATCTCTTCGACTTTTTTCTTACCCATTGCACGACGAACAATATCTGCACCGCCAAGGCTGAATCCACCAATAGCCTGTACAATTTGCATAACTTGTTCTTGGTAAACAATAACCCCATACGTAGGTTTTAAAATCTCTTCAAGTGCTTCAAATACATACGTAATTTCCTGTCGCCCGTGTTTACGTTCTATAAAATCATCAAGCATCCCTGATTCCATAGGACCAGGACGATACAAGGCCAAGACTGCAATTAAATCCTCAAATGTTGAAGGTTTTAAGCGTTTATTTAAATCTTGCATACCGGAGGATTCTATTTGAAACATTCCCACTGTTTCACCTGTTTGTATAACATCATACACTTTTGAGTCATTTTCATCTATAGCATGCCAGTCAATATCTTTATCATATCTTCGTTTAATAAGTTTAATAGCATTGTCTATAACATCAAGTGTTTTAAGACCTAAAAAGTCAAACTTAATAAGATCAATATCTTCCATATAATTAAGCGAATATTGCGTTATAAAAGTATCTTCACCTGATGGCTTATAAATAGGAGTTTTTTTCCAAAGCTCTTCATTACTTATTACAACACCTGCTGCATGCATACCAGCATTTCGTTTTAATCCCTCAAGTTTTTTGGCAAATTCCCAAACACGTTCTGCTTGAGGGTCACTCTCTACAAGTTCACGAAGTTTTGGCTCTTTTTGAAATGCTCCGTCTTTAAATTCCCCATTTTTTGTTTTACCATTCAGTGTAATACCAAGTTCATCTGGAACAAGTTTTGCCATTTGATCTGCTTTAGAGAGTGGTACATCCAAAACACGAGAAACATCACGAATAACTCCTTTTGCAAGCAATGAACCAAAGGTAATAATCTGTGCCACTTGATTTTTACCATATTTTCTTCGTACATAATCTATAACTTCTCCCCGTCGAGCCTGCATAAAGTCCATATCGATATCGGGCATGCTGACGCGTTCAGGATTTAAAAAACGCTCAAAAAGCAAATCATACTTCATAGGGTCAATATCTGTAATTTCAAGTGAATATGCTACAAGACTTCCAGCCGCAGAACCACGTCCAGGTCCCACTGCAACACCTATTCGTTTAGCTTCAATAACGAAATCCCAAACAATCATCATATATCCGGGAAATTTCATAGAGTTTATAATGTTTATCTCAAATTCTAAGCGTTCTTTATACTCTTTATGACGCTCAGGAGGAACAATCTTCAGACGTTTTTCTAAACCCTCTCGACACTTGATGATAAAGTAAGCCGCATCATACTTGTCTGCTGCACTGAAATGTTTCTTTTTTTCTTCTTCTGTTGCATTTGGAGCAAGAGGTGCATCGTCTTCAAAATGAAGATTTAATCCTTCTTTATCTGAATATTCTTTTGTAAATTTAAAATTTGGCGGTGTCGGTGTTTTTACAATAGGCACAAACTCTTCAATTTTTTCAACTATTTCTTGTGTATGCTCTAGTGCTTCAGGAATATCTGCAAAAAGTCTCGCCATTTCATCAGGTGATTTTATATAAAATTCATGCACAGAGTGACGCATACGGTTTGGATCATCATAAAGTTTATTCATCCCAATACACATAAAAGCTTCATGATATTGTGCATCATTAGGGTAAGTGTAATGCGTATCATTTGTTGCAACCACTTTGATACCTGTCTCACGAGAAATTTTAAGTATTTGTTCATCAATAAAAAGCTGATCACCAATACCATGACGCATCAATTCAAGATAAAAATCATCACCAAAAATATCTTGATATTCACGTGCGACAGCTAATGCACCTTCATATCCTAACGCACCATTTTTTACATTTCTCTCATTTTGAAGATTTAAATGCCAATTTACTTCACCCTGCAAACAGGCAGAAGAGCAAATGAGTCCTTCACTATGTTCACGAAGTTCTTTTTTATTTATACGCGGAAAATAATAAAACCCTTCTATAAAAGACTTTGAAGAAAGATACATAAGATTTTCGTATCCGATTTTATTTTTAGCATACAAACAAATATGAAAACGCTGTTTTGTACTTTTGTCGTCTAAAGTTTCCCCATTATGAATGTAGCCTTCCATCCCTATAATTGGCTTCAGTCCGGCAGCTGTCATTTGCTTATAAAAGTCAATAGCTCCAAACATATTGCCATGGTCTGTCATAGCAACAGAAGTCATACCTAGTTCTTTGACCCGAGAAACTAAGTTTGAGAGTTTATTTGCACCGTCTAGCAGTGAGTATTCTGTATGTAAATGTAAGTGCGTAAAAGATGGTTGTTTGCTCAAAATCATTCCCTAAAAAGATATAAATAATTAATTGGATTATAGTTAAAATGACTTAATTTTAGATAAGTTGTAAACCATAAATAGCTGTAATCCCTAAAGTATAAGCTCCAAGTAAATAGACATTTCTTGGGTTTCCTGAAAGCTTTGGTGTTTTAATTTCTGATACATTTAAAATAGCAAGAGTAACTCCGCTAATATATAAAATTATTGAAAAAGTACCATGACTTACAATACCCTCTAATAAAAATATAGAAACCAAAATCAAACTATTGTTATCAAGAGCAAGTCCTGTATATTTTGTGCCACCCGCTAATCCATAAGTGCTAAAATAACTCAGTCGTATAGCTGCAGCAGCTATCATTATAAAAGCTCCTATTAAATATATAGGCCCAAAATGTCCATAACTCAACAGTAAAATAGCAGGCGTTACTCCATAACTTACTATATCTATTAAAACATCAAGCTGTCCACCAAATTTAGCATCTGTTGCAGTCCTACCTTTTAGTTTTCTAGCCACTAACCCATCAGCCCAATCAAAAGCGACAGCCCAAACCATACCAATCATAGCAGCCCCGTAAAGACCTGTAATACTAAAATAGATAGCAAGGACTGTACAAGCCAATCCTGAAAGTGATAAAAGATTTGGAATATCTTTCACATAAGATAAAATTGTTGGTTGTTGTATTTCTCTAGTTGTAGAGTTATTTTTTGACATAAATGGGGTCCTTTGAGATAAATAAATTTTGAATGATTGAATGATTGAATGAATGATAGAATAGTAGCAAGCATTTAGCATAAAAATGCTATTATACCCTAAATCATATTACTAACTGACCTCATATACTATATTTTCTTCCATAGTGAATGCTCTCTATTTATCCAACAAGATAATTTTAATAATATTTGATAACTCTGTTGTGCTTTCAATAGCACGATAAAAGAGTTTTAAACAATTAAATATAGTATGCAAAGTCAGTTATGTACTAAAGGAGATTAAATTATGATTGTATATACCGTTGGTACTTTTGATTTGTTACATGTAGGGCATTTAGCTTTGTTAGAATATTGTAAAACATTAGGTGATACTTTTATTGTGGGTGTTGCTTCTGATGAAGTAGTACACTCTTATAAACCAAATGTTCCTGTTATTCCACTAAAGCAAAGAATGGAAATGCTTAAAGCTCTCAAATGTGTAGATGATGTACGAGCATATCATGAGCTTGAATATGTATCAGCTTGTAAAGAGTTAGATGTAGATATTTTTGTTATTGGAGAAGATTGGGGAAATCAGCCACACAATATTGCAGTAGAAAAATACCTTAAATCCAAAGGAAAAAAAATAGTTCAAGTTACCTATAATCCGAAAACTTCATCTACAAAAATAAAACAAAATGTTATATCCCAATTTCATACATAAAATTTCAAAAAAACTAATAAAAAGCTTCTTAAACAAGAAGCTTTTTCCAAAAAATTTGAATGACAAAAAAACTTAAAATATAGTCACATAATGCCATATTACTTTCTTCATTTATATATTTCGTGATTATTTCACTTTTTCTAAATACTCGCCTTCTACAGTATTGACTTTAATAGTATCACCTTCTAACACATGATATGGTACTTGAACAACAGCACCACTTTCAAGTGTTGCAGGTTTTTTACTTCCACTTGAAGTATCACCTTTAA
>JALUXS010000054.1 GCA_027013185.1 Sulfurimonas sp. | reverse complement strand
TCATCTATTGTAATCGAGCCAACATAATTTAAATTAGCGTCTGTTACAGTAGCACGATGGATTTTGCTGTACAACATTTCTATCGTCATTTTTTATCTACCCATTTGCTTTTGCATATCAGCCGGTGAAATAGCTTCATCCCACATTTCAGCATCAATAACGTACTCATCAACTACATTACCGCCAATAATATGTTCGCTTACAATTTTATCAATTTTCTCTTTTGTTAACCCTGCATACATTGTATGTCCCGGTTCAACAAGCATTACCGGTCCTGCAGAACATCTGTTCATACAAGAAGTACGAATCGGTTGGACAGTTCCCATAATTCCCTCTTGCATTAGTTTTTGTGCAAGATATTGAAAAAGGTCTTGAGTTGCAGGTGTAACACATGAAGGTTTTGGCATACCTGGAGGAGCTGATTGCTCACATTTAAATATATAAAATGCCGGTTGAGGGATTCCCATAAAGATTGTCCTTAATTTTTTTGCAATTATAGCAAAATAATGCCCTAATATTCTAATACGCACAAATAAGTTTAGTTTTTTAAGCTACTTTTTCTACTAGACTTCTGCAAGAAGTCTACTTTTTAATTCAGGTTTAAAAGTTCCCTTACCACTTCTCTATCGTCAAAAACAAATTTTTCATCATAAATAATTTGATATGCTTCATCGCCTTTGCCGAGTATAACAACAACTTCTTCCTCTTCTTGCATATCAAGTGCTATTTGTATCGCTTTTTTTCTATTGAGCTCAACGATAACATTTGATGTATCAGAAATACCCTCTAAAATATTCTCTACAATAACTTCAGGGTCTTCATGACGCGGATTGTCACTTGTAACAATCACTTTTTTTGCCAAACTTGCAGCAACCCTTCCCATAAGTGGGCGTTTGAGTCTATCTCTGTCACCACCAGCACCAAAAACAACTATAAGTTCTTTTTCTTTTAGTGCATTAAGTACCTGCTGCATGCCGTCTGGAGTATGTGCAAAATCAACAATTACATTGGGAGCGGCACACACCTGTTCCATTCTGCCACTGACACCGGCAAAATTGTCTACAACATCAGCTATCTCTTCAAGAGTTTTATCTGTGACAAGGTGTGTCGCAGATATTGCAGCCATAAGATTATAAAGGTTAAAAAAACCATGCAGCGAAGCCGTAAAAGGTACAATCTCTTGAAAATGCTGAATAATACCGCTAGAACCTTCATTTAAAGAGTATGCCATCAGCCTGTAGGTTGCAGGATTTTCTATTCCATAGGTATAAGCATGTTTAAAATTAAATTTTGCTCGCGGTTCATCTTTGTTGATAAGCTTTTTCCCTTCATCTTGAAAAAAACTGTTTTTTACAGCGGTATACTCTTCAATGGTTTTATGATAATCCAAGTGGTCTTGCGTAATATTAGTTAGAATTTTCAGCTCAAAGTCCAAACCTTCCACTCTTTTTTGTACCAATGCATGAGAGCTGACTTCCATTATAAAGTATTCACATCCTGCAAGTACTGCCTGATAAATATGCTTATATGTATTTAAAACAGAAGGTGTCGTTAAAGTTTTCCCCTCACACACTTCATCATTCATAAAAAGACCACGAGTTCCCTGAAAAGCAGCTTTGTATCCTAAATCAAGTAAAAATGAATAAATTGCACTGGCGGTGGTTGTTTTGCCATTCGTACCTGTAATACCAATAATTTTTATTTTATTTACACCAAAAAGTTCTGCAACATCTTCTATTTTAATCATAGAATGTGCATTATTCTTTTTAGCATCTTTTACATAATTTTTATTTTGGTGCGTTACAACAAAAGCTGTATCAGCATCACACTCTTTTGAGTTTTCTGTTATATATTTATAAGGCTGCTCTGGCAATTCAATTTTCAAGTGCTCTGCCTTGTGCAAGTTTTTTCAACAGTTTTCTAAGTAATTTATCACCTGGGTAAACACTCAAAGCATTTTCTAAATACGTTAATGCCATCTGCGTAAAATCATGTTCTATTAACTTGTCTAAAAAATCTAAAAAATCTTCTTTTCGCGTTATAATTACACGCGTAGAAAACATAATATTTTCAAATGTTTCTACAAAATCTCCGCCTTGATCTAAGATGTTTTTAAAATCACTATAAAGTATTCCATCTTCAAATTCAAGTCTATCTCGTAACGGTTCAGCAAACACTTCACTCAATTTTTCTAAAGAACCATCCATACCTTCAAGAATTTCACTCATAATGGAATCTGCCTGTTCTTTATCTTCTTCTTTGAGTATTTCATAATAATCAAAAAGAGCTTCAGCACCTTCTTCACCGCTCATAGCCATTTCTGAGAGTATAACACCGTTAAAAGCTTCTTTTGAATTTGGATAATTTTGTAACACTTCTGCAAATTTTTCCAAGGCATTCTTATACTCTGCTTTACTAAAACTGTCTTTTGCTTGTGATAATATTTTATATTTACTTATTGTCAGCATATTCTTCTTTTCTGTCACTCACCTGAAAGGCCCTCTATATCATGTTCCATTCCGGCAGGAACATTTACAACACTAATTTCTGGATGAATATCCATTCTTAGTTGTCTTTCAACACCGTATTTAAGTGTATTTCCACTACTTGAGCATCCTATACATGCACCTTTTAATTGTACATATACGTTGCCGTTTTTCACTGTAATAAACTCTATATCTCCACCGTCTAATGCTAAAGAAGGACGCACCTTATCTATAACATTCTTCACCGGATCTAGTAACTCTTCATCTGAAAATGGAATCATTTCTCACCTTTTTATATTGTATAAGCCTTTTGTTATCATAAAATATGACAAAATCGCTTAACAAGTCATAAAATTATTATTTAACTTCTCTTTTAAAGCCATGACTTCTTGTACATAAGTGGGTTTTCTCATACCGACAAGTATAAAATCTATACTCTTTTGTTTATATAAAAATTCTAAAGCACATTGTTGAATATTCGCTTTGCATTCTTTAAATTCTTCTTTAAGTTCAGTTCTTACACGTTTTGAACACTCATAGGCAACCATAATTCTATACTCATGCAAAAACAAATCAATAAATCTCAGTAACTCTTCTAAACTATTTGGCTCAAGATTTTTCAAGGCTTGTGTAATATGTGGCAATATTTGTGTGTGTAAAAAACTATCATATTCTCCTACCCAACCAAATTTATGCTTATTTATATCCATTTGCTCTATTAAATTATATAATTTTCTAAGTAAATCTATATCGCAAGCTTCTAAGAGCTCATTTAAATAATGATAATATTCTTTACTCTCCTCATAATCAGCAAGTCTATACATTAAATGCCCTTTTTGTGCATTTAATGGACGATTGGCAAGTACACGCAGACCATTTCTCTTTGCCCATTGTGCACACTTTAGACCCTCTTGCTCAATGATATTAATCGGTAATTCCACTGTTGTAAAACTATGTTTTTTATTCCCTACTTCTTGTGCTGCTTTTTGTGCTAATGTCGGTAAATCTTCATAAGGTAAAAATTCTGCATCATTTTGTGCTTTTGCAAAACTATTTGAGCTAATGCCGTAAGAGTTGATTCTTCCCTCTTTGACCTCTTCTTCAAGTCCTACAAATGCTTCATATATTCTCTCAAACATCGTGTCAAGAATATCATCTCTATTTTTATCTTTTTTGAGGGCATCATAAATATAATACTCTGGATTATGAATCAAATAACAATCTATTGAATTCAGTTGTAATCGCTCAAGTGATGCGTCAAGCTGGTTTTTCATAAAAGATTTTGCTATGGAGTAGTAACAATCTTCACTGAATTCAACTACATCTTCAAAAGGCTCTTCTTTATGCTGACGCATATTTGAGCCTTGAATGTATCCATATTTACTAATGATTTTTATTTTATCTCTAACTTCATCAGAAAAGTTACGCAAAACTTTTCCGATAGCTCGCTCAGCTCCGCCATCAGTATAATTTGTGGCTGTGTCAATAAGCTCAATACCGGCATTAACTGCTTCTTTGAGTGCTTCAATATGGAGGGAGTTTTCATCTGTAATTCTATATGTTCCGAATGCGAAATTACTCATAATATTATCCTATGTTGTAAGTATTTTAGAATTGGGAATTTTTAAAAGGAGTTGCAATAACAGAGCATAAGCCTATTATTGCAAAAGTTATTATTATACTAGTTCGATAAATGCCATTGGTGTAGCATCACCACGACGAATACGAGTTCTAGTAATTCTAGTATATCCACCAGCACGATCAACGTACTTAGGTGCTAATTCATTTACTAGAGTTTTTGTTGCTTCTTTACTTTGAAGCGCAGCAAATACTGATCTGTGTGCATTTGAGTCATTCTTACCAGCAGTTGTGATAAGTTTCTCAATATAAGAGCGAAGCTCTTTTGCTTTTACAGCAGTTGTTTCAATTTTACCATGTTCTATTAACGAAATACTAAGGTTCTTTAAAAGAGCTGCACGGTGTGCACTCGTACGACCTAGTTTACGATATCCATGACGGTGTCTCATATCTTCTTCCTCTTGTTACGCCTGAACGGCTTCTATTTTCTTTTTCAGTGCAGTGACTACATCATCAGCTACATCAGCACCAACTTCAAAACCAAACTCTTGAACTTTTTCTACGATTTCATCATATGATTTCTTACCAAGATTTTTAACATTTTTTAGATCATTTGTACTCATAAGTACAATTTCACCAATAAGTTTAATACTTGAACGATCAAGACAGTTAAAACTACGTGCACTTAATCCTAAACTATCAATATTAGTTGTTAGTTTTTTCAAATCAGGTGATTCTTCAACTCTCTCAATAGTTGTAGGAGCTTTTATGCTAATTTCTGAGTTAAACACAGCTAATTGTGCATACATTACCTCTAAAGAGTTTCTAAATGCATCAATAGGAGAAATTTGCCCATCAGTTCTGATGTTCATAATAACTCTTTCAAAGTTAGGGTTATCTTCTACCAATACATTGTCAATTTTATATGTTGCACTTCTTACCGGAGTAAAATATGCATCTAACGCGATATAATCATCATCATCAACTTCTATAGCAGTATCTTCACTTGCAACATAGCCGATGCCTTGTGCAACTTTAATACTAAAGTTAAGTGTTGAGTCTTCATTTAAAGTTGCAAGAGGAGCATCAGGTGTTACCACTTCTACTTCATCATTACCTAAATCTGCACCTTTAATAGTACAAGGTCCTGCAAAGCTATAGTTGAATTCTGCCTCTGTTGCCTCATTGTTTAATTTAAAGCGAATCTCTTTAAGATTTAAAATAAAATCTGAAATATCTTCAAGCATACCACGAACTGAGTCAAACTCATGTTTAGCACCCTCGATTTTAATAGCGATTGGTGCATAACCAACTGAGCTACTTAATAGAAAACGGCGAAGTGGATGAGCCAATGATATTGCATACCCCACTTCAAAAGGGTATGCCATTATATTAGCTTCATTATCACTTATTTGTTCTACCTCAAACTCTTGAGGAGCGAGTGGAGTAGTTTTAATTTTTTTCATATCTTTTACGCCTTTTATATTAATTATTATTTCGAGTAAAGTTCAACTATTAAACGTTCTTCAACTGGAATAACAACTTCATCACGTTCTGGAAGACGAGTAAATATACCAAATACTTTTTCAGCATCAATGTCTACCCATGGAGCAAGACCAGTTTGGTTTGTAAGCTCTATAGCACGAACAATTTGATTGTTAGCTTTGCTAGCTTCTTTTACTTCTATTTTTTGACCTGCTTTTACACGGTAAGAAGGAATATCAAGTTTTTTACCATCTACTAAGATGTGACCATGTGTTACAAGTTGACGAGCGAATCTACGAGTAGATGCGAATCCCATTCTGTAAACAACATTGTCTAATCTTTGCTCAATTAATGTAATTAGGTTTGTACCTGTATTTCCAGTACGACGATTAGCTTCTGTAAATAATGCATGAAATTGCTTTTCAGAAATACCATACATAAATTTCGCTTTTTGCTTCTCATTGAGTTGTAAACCATACTCAGAAACTTTTTTACGACGTTGACCATGTTGACCTGGACCATAAGGACGCTTTTCTATAGCAGATTTTCCTGCTAAACGACGCTCACCTTTTAGGTTAAGGCTTACACCAAATCTTCTTTCGATTTTTTCTACTGGACCTCTATATCTTGCCATCAGTAATCTCCTTAAACTCTACGACGCTTAGGTGCGCGACAACCGTTGTGTGGTAATGGTGTAACATCTTTCATAAATGTAACACGGATTCCTTCGATAGCACCAACAGCTTTCACTGCAGTTTCACGACCAGAACCAGGACCTTGAACTTTTATACCAAGTTCTTTTATACCATGTACTTGAGCTTTTGCAACTGCATCTTCAACAGCAGCTTGAGCAGCAAATGGAGTTGATTTTTTAGAACCTTTAAAACCAAGGCTTCCAGCAGAACTCCAAGCAATCATATTACCCATTTCATCAGTAATAGTTACAAGTGTATTATTAAATGATGCTGCAATATGAACAATACCACGTGATATATTCTTTTTTACTACTTTTTTTCTAACAGCTTTTCTTTTTGCCATACTAATTCCTTACGCTGCTGCGCCGACAGTTTTACGTTTACCCTTACGAGTACGCGCATTTGTCTTAGTTTTTTGACCACGACATGGAAGACCACGACGGTGACGAAGACCACGATATGAACCTAAATCCATAAGTGCTTTAATATCCATAGCTACTTTTTTACGTAAATCACCTTCAACCATATGGTTAGCACGGATTTCCGCAGTAATTGCAGCTACATCAGCTTCGTTTAGTTCAAAAACTCTTTTATTATAGTCTATACTTGTTGCGTCTAATATTTGACGAGCAGTATGAAGACCAATCCCATAGATGTATGTTAGACCATACTCTACTCTTTTTTTCTTAGGTAAATCTACACCAGAAATACGAGCCATGGTTATCCTTGTCTCTGTTTATGTTTAGGGTTCTTGCAGATTACTCTTACAATACCTCTTCTTTTGACAACTTTACAGTCATCACACATCTTCTTTACTGAAGCACGTACTTTCATTGAAAGTCTCCTGTGGTAACATCTTTACTGCCTCTAGGCAAGCACATAGTACTTGTTGTAACTTCGCTTGCCAATACTTTTAACTATGTAGCTATTACATAGATAGAAATACTCTTTGCTTTGTTAAAACAGTAAAGTGGATGAGAATTATACATAAAATAATGTAAAAGTATTATTAAACCTTACATATTTACAAGTAATCTGGCACTTTGAGTGACACAAAAGTGACAAATTTTGTTATGGATTTTTAACAGCACTTTTTATAAACTGTCAGCATCACTTAAGGAGAGCAGAGATGGTAGAACATATTTTAAAGAGAGATGGTTCTTACAAACAATTTTTCTCGTATAAAATAGAAGATGCCATAAAAAAAGCTTTTTTAAGTGAAAATGTAGATTTTGACGAAGCAGTTTATATAAAAGTTATACAAAAGCTTGATACAAAACGTGTTATTGCTGTAGAAGACATCCAAGACATTATAGAGCAAGAATTATACAAAGCAAAATATTTTGATGTTATGCGTTCTTTTATGCTCTATCGTCATCTGCATAAGCTCCAAAGAGAGAAGCTTATTGAAGATGATACAACGTATATTAATTCTACGCAAACTGTGCAAGAGTATATTAACGGAAGTGACTGGAGAATCAAAGCAAACTCGAACACAGGCTACTCGAATGCAGGATTGGTAAACAATACTGCAGGCAAAGTTATAGCAAATTACTGGCTAGATAAAATTTACTCTAAAGAAGAAGGGTATGCACATAGAAACGGGGACTATCACATACATGACCTTGACTGTTTAACCGGTTATTGTGCCGGTTGGAGCTTAAGGGTTCTTCTGGATGAAGGATTTAACGGAGTACGAGGAAGAGTAGAAAGTAATGCACCTAAGCATTTCAGAGAAGCTCTTGGACAGATGGCAAATTTTTTAGGTATTTTACAAAGCGAATGGGCTGGAGCACAAGCTTTTTCATCATTTGACACATACCTAGCACCTTATCTTTTTAAGGACCAACTCACATATAAGGAGGTAAAAAAAAGTATTCGTAGTTTCATATACAATTTAAATGTTCCTGCTAGATGGGGACAATCACCTTTTACAAATATTACTATAGATTGGAATGTTCCTGATGATTTGAAGGATCAAATCCCAACCTGTAAGCAAGAGCATCTTTTTAAAAATATTTCAAGCACTCAACTTAGATTCAAAGCACAAGAGAGGGGTGTTTCATCCCTCACGAGTATGACCTATAAAGATTTTCAAAAAGAGATGCATATCATCAATAAAGCTTACTACGAGATTATGACAGAGGGCGACAAAACTGGTCAACCTTTTACATTTCCTATACCTACAGTCAATATCACTGAAGATTTTGACTGGTATGGTGAAAATACAGATTTGCTGTTTGAAAATACGGCAAAAATTGGCTCTTCCTACTTTCAAAATTTCATAGGGAGCCAATACAAAAGAGATGAAAATGGCGAACTTATAGCAAATGCAGAGGCATATAAACCAGGGCATGTTAGAAGTATGTGTTGCAGACTACAGCTTGATTTAAGAGAACTTCTTAAACGAGGCGGTGGCCTGTTTGGCAGTGCAGAAATGACAGGAAGCATAGGTGTTGTCACTATCAATATGGCGAGGCTCGGTTTTTTATACAAAGGAGATATGCCAGCTCTTATAGCAAAACTTGACACCTTAATGGAATATGCAAAATCCACTTTGGAAAAAAAGCGAATTTTCATTCAAAAAATGTATGATAGAGGGCTTTTTCCATACACAAAAAGATATTTGCCGGGATTTAAAAATCATTTTTCTACCATTGGTGTTAATGGTATGAATGAAATGATTTTGAATTTTTCAGGTGGAACATACAATATTAGTACAACACAAGGCATTGATTTTGCGACAGAAATACTCAACCATATACGAGAAAAGATGGTGGTATTTCAAGAAGAAACAGGTAATTTATACAATCTTGAAGCGACACCTGCAGAGGGAACAACATACAGATTTGCAAAAGAAGATAAAAAAAGATACGGCAGTAAAATCATACAAGCCGGCATGGATGAGAACATTTATTATACAAACTCTTCGCAAATCCCTGTAGGGCTTACGGATGATCCTTTTGAAGCATTAACACTGCAGGATAATTTGCAAACAAAATATACAGGAGGAACAGTTCTACATCTTTACATGCAAGAACGTCTCAGCTCAACCGAAGCCTGCCGTAAATTGGTAAAAAATGTCATTACAAATTTCAGACTGCCGTATATTACGGTTACACCATTGTTTTCAGTTTGTCCAAAACACGGGTATCTCTCGGGAGAACATGAATACTGCCCGAAATGCGACGAAGAACTGATTAATGAATATAAAAATAAAATTAAGGAAGCGTCATGAGTAAAAATGAAATTTTAGAATTAGTCAAAGAAAATCGACAAAAATGTATAGTTTACACTCGTGTTATGGGCTATCATAGACCTGTTGAAAGTTTTAATATAGGAAAAACAGGTGAACACCGACAGCGAAAACAGTTTAAAGAATAAAAAGTGTATCTATGATATAACTAAATTTACACATCTTGATTATCCTAATCAGCTGGCTTGTATTGTCTGGTTCAACGGATGCAATATGCGTTGCGATTTTTGTTACAATAAGGATATAGTCTTTGCCAAAGAAGGTAGCTATACTTTTGAGGATGTTCTTTCCTTTTTGCAAACAAGAGTCTCTCTTTTAGATGCGGTCGTCCTCTCAGGAGGGGAAGCCTCTTTTTATGACTTGACCGATTTTTGCAGACAAATCAAAAAACTCGGGTTTTTAATAAAACTTGATACCAACGGTACAAACCCTTTACATGTAAAGAAGCTTATAGATTTAGAGTTGCTCGACTATGTTGCCCTTGACTATAAAGCTCCACAATCAAAATTTACACAAATAACCCACTCAAATAAATACAATGAATTTAGCAAAACACTTGATATGCTTATAACAGGTAATATAGCATTTGAAGTTAGAACGACCTTACATGTAGATTTACTAAATTGCAATGATATAAACTCTATTATGTCTGATTTAAAACACAGAGGCTATGATAATACTTACTATATTCAAGAGTTTTTAGATACAAAAAGCACCATTGGAAATTTGCAAAAATCTTCCCTATCTTTTGACAAATCAAAACTCTCAAATAATTTACATGTAGAATGGAGATAATTTAGCCTAGGGCTATTTGGTAGCCCTGCCCTTTTTTATTAATTAATAACTCTTTTGAAGTTTTACTTCTAAAACGTCTTACAAATGTTCGAAGCCTCTCATCACTTGCATCTTCATCCCAAATCAACTTTTTAATCTCTTCATATTGCAATAAATTTTTTTCAAGTAGCGTATTTAATAATAAAACTTCTTTCTTTGTAAGTGCAATATATTTATTCTTTTTATACAGACTTTTTGTCGTTTTATTAAAAGTAAAATCATCTTGCAAAATGATTTGTTTTTTACCTATATTTTCTTCCATTGAAAGTATATATGTCAAAACTTCATCAGGGTCAAAAGGTTTTATAAAATACTTCATCACTCCAACATCAATAGCCGTTAGAAATTTATCAACTTCGCTAAATGCACTGAGTATTATTATATTACAGTTTGGATCTATCTTTTTTATCTCTTGTGCCATTTCTAAACCAGTTTTATTTGGCATCATAATATCCGTAATCACAATATCTGGCAAAACTTTTTTATACAGTTCTAAACCTTCTACGCCGTCTTTTGCAAGTAAAAAACTATGAAAATTATCACCAATAGCATTTTTAAGTAATAACGCTAATTTTTCTTCATCTTCAACAAGTAAAACTTTCAGACTTTTTAAAAATTTATTTCGCATCAATTTCATTCCTATTTTGCAATGGAATTTTGATACGAAAAATTGTAGAATTTTTTTTCGATTTCACATTGATAGAACCGTTTAAGCCCTGTTCACAAATCATTTTTGACATAAACAGCCCTAAACCTGTACCAGACGAAGCGTGTTTTGTTGTAAAATAAGGCTCAAATATTTTATATACATCTTTTTCTTTAATACCACCTGCATTATCTTCAAATTCTATCACGGCAAAAGTATCTTCTTTTTTTACACGGATATTTATCTCTTTTATTAAAACAGAAGATTGTAAAAAAGCATCTTTTGAGTTTTGAATCAAATTAATAAGTACCTGCGTCAACTCATTTGAAATACCAAGAACTTCTACATCTTCAAATTCAGTATTTACACTAATCATCTCTTTTATAATAATTTTTTCTAAAATACTCAGCGATTCATTAATACTGTCTGCTATTTTAAAATAATATTTTTCTTTTGTTGGCTTAAAAAAGTTGGTAAAATCATCAATAGTCGTAGACATATTTTGGATGATATTTTTGCTCTCATGGTATAAACTCTGCATCTCATCCACGTTCTCATGTAAAGCAGCTTTTTTCAGGCTAAAAAGTGTGAGACTGAGTTCTGTTAAAGGCTGTCGCCATTGATGTGCAATATTTGCAAGCATTTCACCTAAACTTGCAAGACGTGACTGCCAAAACATTATTCTCTGCTTCTGCTCATTTTTTTCTATTTCATCTTGCACTCTTTTTTCAAGTGTCTCATTTAATTCTTTAAGTTCTTTTGTTTTAAGCAATACTCTTTTTTCCAATGTTGCATTGAGTTCTTGCAGCTCTTTTTCTTTGAGTTCGAGACTCTGCTTATAAAAAACCTCTTTAGTAACATCATAACGAATGGCTACAAATTCTTCAATATTTCCATTTGTATCAAGTATAGGAATGACCGTGGTATTGACATAAAAGGTAGAGCCGTTTTTTGCTCTATTTTTCACTGTAGCTTTATACGTCTTTTTTGCTTTAATAGTTTGCCACAATTTTCTAAATTGGGCAGCAGATACATCAGGATGCCTGACAATATTGTGATTTTTACCGATGAGCTCCTCTTTTGAGTAGCCAGAAATTTTGCAAAATTCATCATTTACAAAAGTTATAATACCATTCACATCGGTTTTTGAGATAATATTGCTTTTTTCAATCGCTTCTTTATACTGTTCTAACATGGATTAATTCTACCAAAATTAATCCAAAAACTTTATTTATTCTTCTGTTTTAAGTGTAATAGAAGCATTAATATCAACTTTGTCTCTTACTGTAAAGAAAAGTAATGAAGGTGGCTCCATTCCATAATCACTGACTTTGACACTAAAATTTGCATTGATGGCTACAGTGTCGCCATTTTGCATAATTGAGCTATTAATATCAATCGGTTTTTTAACCCCGTGCATATTTAAAATACCTTCTATTACATAGTGCTTTTTTTGTACATTCACTTTATTGATTTGCAAAGTAATACTTGGATATGTTGTCATACTAAACATCTTTTGCATATGCTCATCTCTGACACTTTCAGATGATTTAAAATCTATAATAGGAAATGATATTGTTCCTTTAATACCAGTAATATTATTATTTTGCATTGATAAATCTGCCTGTATATTTTTAACAGATGGATTAATTGATGTGTCTCCAAAGACTTTTGTATGTGCTTGAATAAGCCCATTTGTCAGGCTTAAATTGCCTCCAAAAACTGCCAATGGCAACACCAATAAAAACATTATTCTCTTAACCATGAGATAACTCCTTTTGTAAAATTTAATTGTTTGACTATATCAAAGAATAGCACCATTAATAATAGAATTGGCACATATTGAATAAAACCATGCAATGCCACCATAAGTCCTGTTCCAGAAGCCATCCATCCTATAAAAACCATAAAAAGACTTATATTTTTTAAAGACTTTACTTTGATGAGACTCTGCAAAATCACAATATTATAATACGATATAACAAAGGGATAGACTACACTCAGCAAAAGTGCTTCATGCATAAAATAAGAGAGATAAGAGAGTACAAAAAGCAAACTAATCAAGAGTGCTTTGAGTGAATATTCTACTCTTATACTAATTGCAGCGACAACGCCTAAAAGATGAAAAAGAATAATTTCAGTGCTAAAACCACCTCTCCAAATAGCCATCATATCATCACGTGAGAGTGTTTCAAAGAGTGATGAATCTAAAAATACCCAAATCACCATTAAATAAAGAGGGTAGGAATAAAATTTATTAAAACAAAGGGCTTCTGCAGTAATTTTTTTTCTTTGTAAAAATAGATACCCAATCATTGCAGCGAGACTCAAAAAAAGCCCGAGTATTTCTCTGTGCATTGGATTAGTATTAAAAAGTAGTGTTGAAAAGGTATAAGACAGACCAAGGGCAACACCCAAATCAATAAGTGTAGCCTTTTTCAATGTTTGAATAATAATAGGAGAAATACCCCCGACACTCAAACCAAGAAGAAAGAGTGTCACAGCATTAAAATCTGGATAAAAAAGTGTTGTAAACATTTGTAGGGCGAGCAAAGCGATGGCTTTATGGTCTGTTTTAAAAGGAATGTATACATTCAAATATGTTCCTATTATACCGCCTATAGGCAAATACATAATTGAGAAAATATCAGAATGAAATACTTCCACCACACCAGTCTGCGCGATAAGGAGATAAAAACTAAGCTCTGCAAATACAAAAAGTATCAAAAAAACATTAAACATCTTTCACCCTTTGAATATACCAAGGTT
>JALUXS010000053.1 GCA_027013185.1 Sulfurimonas sp. | reverse complement strand
TAATAGAAACTAAACCATCCATTTTCTTATATTCATTTTGGACTAATGAGTAGTGCATACAGAGCACACATCAAAAGTTCTAAAAATAAAAAGAGCATCTTCTTTAGATAAAGCCTTCATTGCTTGTTGTACGGGAGTAAGTTTTTGAGGTGCTGAACTTCCTATATTAAATTGTGTGGGAGTCGTAATCTGATATTTACTTATTATTCCATCTTTTATTTCTATTTTATGTAATAATAAACCACGGGGAGCTTCTACAACCCCTATGCCTGTTGCAGATATTTTTTTAATATCTGCAACAGCAACTACTGATTCTTGCGATAAATCAAGATTTTGTAAAAGTGATTTTGAGTAATTAAGCATATAAGCTATTTCAAAAACTCTAGCCATTACTCTGGAATAGGCACTATCTTTATAACGCCTATGCATATTTTTTATAATTGGTAAAGCTACGGATATCATGCGTCCAAGTGGACCTGCTTCATAATATTCATTTTTATAAAGAGCATTTTTTGCATAGCTAGTTTCATTCGGAGAATATGCCTTGGTATCAGAAACATATTTACTGCTAATTCCGAAAGTACGCGTTCCTTTTAGTTTGGCAGGATATGTAAATTCATGTTTACCCATTACAATAAACTGATCTTTCGCAAAACCTTTTGTATGCATACCTGCAGCAATCAATCCTTTTTCCAAGTGTGTAAAATCAGAAGAAAAATCATTAAAATCTTTACAAGATTCAAGAGAGAGAAATTTATCTAAACTTATTCCCAAACTTTCCTTTTCAAAAAACTGTATCAATTCCTCAAGATGACTCTGTGCTTGCATTATTTCTATAAATGTCGGATCACTTGTAACACCGCCTGGTATCATGTATGAAGAATGTGGCCATTGTCCACCAAATAGCGCAATCGCTTTTGCAGCCAACGATGCCGCATAAGCTCCTTTGAGTGGTCTTTTTTCAGGTGCCACATCTGTCAATTTTGCAAGTTCTGGAATAATAACCATATAGAGCCACTTAAAATGATTTTGAATCATTTCCATTATTAAAGTAAATTCACGTATTTTCTGTGCTTTTTGTGTCAGTTTTATTTCACAATCGGCATTTTTATATGCATCTTCAATAGCTCTTGTTGCAGCCATAAGATGTGCATGCCCGCATATTCCACATACACGTGGCGTAATCACCAGAGCATCAAGAGCATGTTTGCCTTTTAAAATAGCTTCCATACCTCTAAAATGAGGAAAAGTTACCGTTGCAAAGTCAACTTTATCGTCTTTAATATCAAAATATACAGAAGCTTCACCTTCTATATGTTCAAGGAGTTGTTTTGTAATCAATCAATTTTCCTTCTAATCGTTTAATATGAAATGTTTTAGCAATACCTGCCATTGTCAAATAACTCCGCTTAGATATCCCAAGAGGTACATCTTCAGGTATAGACATATTTGTTTTTGTGTGAAAAAGATTTTCCCTAGGAAACGTTGGTTCTGTACATCCAAAACAGGGTGTCCCGCTACGAGTTTTCGAACTTACTTCATTCCATAAAATTTTATTACATGATGCATGCGTCATAGGACCGCGGCAGCCTTGTTCATAAAAGAGACAACCCTCTTTTAGTCCAAATCCTTTCGCATCAATTTTCCATTCAAAATATTCATTTCTGGTGCACCCATGATGTGCCAAAGTACTATAAAGTTCTACTGGCCTATGTAATTCATCAACTGCAATTTTTTGATTATTAAGAATCATATTAAGCGTATAGCCTAACCATTCTGGATGTATCGGACAACCTGATAAATTGATTACATGATTATCTACATGTAACATTGGTCCGGTTTTATCTGCTTCATTAAATAATAAGCCGCTATTCCTCTGGGGAGCTGAAGCTTTAAACATTCCTCCAAAACTTGCGCAACTCCCGGCTGCAATGATGTACTTTGCACTTTGAGCATAGTGATTTAACATCTCACTCATAAGGACATCATTACGTTTTAATTGTGGGTCAAAGGCTCCTTCAAATATTAAAATATCACAAGAAAGTTTGCATTTCGAAATCTCTTCAAGAGTGTATTTTGTTTCAATTGACGGTAAATAGAGTAATTCAAACTGAGAGAGCAATAAAGGTAGAGACGGAAGATTTAAAAAAGAGTGCGTATTACCATTACATGTAACACCTTGTAACCAAAGAAGTTTTGGTTTAGTCTCTTGTTTTGAGTGCATTATATATGTTTTGAGAAATAGATTCTTGATACCATTCTAGTGGTTGGGGAAGAATTTTCTCTCCAAAGAGAAATACCATTCCACCGAGGTAACCCATAAATAAACCAAATGCAGAAAAAAAATCCTGATTATGTAAGTCTCCTTTGGCAACACCATCATTAAAAAATATCATCATTTCTGTTACAAAAGGCGAAACACAAACCATTCCTTCACAACCTTCCCCGAATACTTCTCTATTTGAA
>JALUXS010000052.1 GCA_027013185.1 Sulfurimonas sp. | reverse complement strand
GGACCACTATCTATCACAAGATAGCTAGTCCCCATATTAACAAAACATGAGTTAGACATGTTTCCATTGTTATGCTTATCCATCACTTCTGGGAGCCCAAAGAAACAAAATATATTGTTATTGACTTCTTTGGGTTGAAGTTTGTAATCAAAGGAGAAAAGAGAATTTACAAGTATAAAACTTAACAAAAGTAACTTCAAAGCATAATCCTTTTTTTAGACTGTTCTAGAATTTGAATTGGTACTGAGCGATAAATGCATCGTCTCTATAACCACTTAAACCTGTCCATTTACCAGCACCTTCTGTTGCACCTGAACCACTTGCAAGAATGTAGTTGAATACAATTTTTTGCTGATTTCTAGCACGCTTAGATTTACGAGAAAAATCTGAATGTGGTTGAGATAAGAACAAGTTAAAACCTAGATAAGTATTGCCTAACTTGGTTGTTATTGCCGATGTACCTTTTTGTGCAGAACCTTGAATGGTCTTAGCTACCAACTCTAAATTTGGCATAACAAAATATGCTGCAGTTGCAGTATATGTGTCTTCATCATAATCTTTTATACCCGTAATATTATGTGCAGTAGTATATTCAGCTTTAAGACTTAGTTCACCTAAGTTAGAATCGACTCCAAGGTTTACATTTGAATAATCTTGATTATCAGCAGATGTTGCACCAGTTGCTACGTATCCTCCTGCATTTTGTGAAAGTGCATATGATGCTTCTACATGTAGTTTCTCAGTATAATCAAACATACCACGTGCTGCATACGAATTTCCACCCATTCCAGATGTATTTTTAACAGCTTTTGATCTATTTGCTTGATTTGCAATCATAACATCATATCCAAAACCTTTCCAAGGACGTTCATGACCCATTTCAAAGCCGTTTACTTTTCCATGGTCACCAAGTCCAATATCTCTACCAGAAATCATAAGACCCATATTTCTTTCTAACACTAAAGATTTATCAAAACCACGCTCTGCAATGTCAAGATTCCATCCAGGCATAGTGAATCCCATACCATTTGGCATTTTAATTACACCGAGTTTCGGGATGAATGCATTGTTAAACTTATAAGCTATGAAAGCATCTTTAATCATTTTAGGAACGGCAGCACCATTTGTTGCACCAGGAGAAGTATGATCTTGATTAAAATCTAAAAATACTTTACCACGAACTTTTCCAGCTACATATTTCCAACCAAGACGAATTCTTTGTGCACGAAAATTAATGTCAGAACCTGAATTAGTACCAACTTTGACACCACTGCCATCTTTAGCATATTTAAGTTTCATACCATTTCCACCAACAGCCTCAAGCTGTGCAAAACCAAAGAAAGTAAGTTTAGTATCAATATCACCTACTTTTTTCTTCATTGTGTAACCAGCATGTGCTGATGTAGCCATTAAAAGTACCGTAGCTGCTCCAGCAGCTAATTTAATCATATTTTTCTTCATTATTTACCCTTATTTTAATTTTTTTCTCAGTTCCTAAGAACCCATAGAACCTTTTTTCGGACAACCACATTTATAATCAACTAAAGTCACATTTCCTTTGTTACTTACATCAACTACTTTTTCTTTTTTAATATAATCGCGGACTACATCATATACAGGACGGATTTTTTCTTTTTGCAAATTTTCACCTGCTTTTTGTAAGTTACCACCCCATGATGAGACAACGTATGTTTTTTCTAAGTCTATCGGTTTACCTCCAATCATAAGTTTAGATATTCTCTCACCTGATTTGTTTGCAACGGCAATACTATATGTTACACCACCTAAACGACTCATATCTCCACCTTGTTGATACAGAGGGTTGGCATTGAATACATTATCTGCGATATCTTCAAGGAGATTAGCAATTTTTTGACCTTTTAACTCAAATGTATAAACATTCGGATAAGTAATAGCACACATTTCATAAACATGGTCCATTGTTATGTTCTCACCTGCAAGTACTGTCGTTCCCCATCTGTATCCTGGTGTAAAAGAGATATCACATTTCATTTCATCCATTACAGCATCATTTATAAGCTGATCAAAAGTTGAAAAGAATGTGTCCCTTTTATAAAGCATTCCTTTTGTTTTTCCAAGTACTTCATTAAACTCTTTGTCATAAGGAGCATAGAGCTCATTAACAAGTTTTACACCTTCAGAATCTGCAGGAATAAGATTTGAAGCAATAGGAATAAGTTTATACTCATAGCCTTTGACTTTTCCATCTTTTGCATCAATATCTAGTCGACCAATATATTTACCGTGACTACCGGCAATAACAATTACCGTGTCATTAATGGTAATAGGTTTGGGTGAAGGGTCATGCGTATGCCCACTTAAGATAAAATCAATTCCTTTAACTTGGCGTGCTACCTCTTGATCAACACTGAAACCATCATGAGAAAGTACAACAACACAGTCAACTTTTTTCTCATTTTTAAGCTCATTAACATAGTCTTGAAGCGTATCCATTCTTAGACCAAAACTCC
>JALUXS010000051.1 GCA_027013185.1 Sulfurimonas sp. | reverse complement strand
AAGTCTTTTGGCATTGTCATTTTTTAGATGTTTATCTTTATCGTCATTAATATTAAAGTAATAGACTCTCTCCCCTGTGCTTATAATTTCACTTTTTACATCTTCAATATAGAGCTGACAAATTTCATTCTGTCTCATTCCTGTATAAAGTGCGATGATCGGTATCCAGTATTGCTCGAGCTTATGTTGTAGAGTGCTTTTTAGCTGTGTTGTATAGAGTTTAGAATTAAACAGCTTGTTTAAATTTTCATTACTGAGTGGCAGTCGTTCGGGTTTTTCTTTATTTTTACTTTTTTTCGTCTCTTTGATGAGAAATGCCTCTGCATAGTTTATGTCAATATAGCCATAACGTGCATCAAGTGCTATATCAAACATTTGTTTGATAGTTGACATTTTCTTTTTCTTCGTATTAGATGCAAGTTTTTCATCATTTGTAAGTTCAAGCTTTTTAAGCTCGAAATAGGGGAGTGATTTAAACTGTTTTAACTTTGTTCTACTTTTTGGTAGATGATTGTGTAATGCATCAACAAATGTTCTAAAATCTTCTCGTGTAAATTCACTTATATCTCTATCTTCTGCATCTTCGATTACATAGATGAAATCATTGTAAGATGATTGATAATCTCTCCAAGTACTTTGTGCAACATCTTCGCCACTCTCCTGGATCTTTTCTTTGATGAAAATTTTATAGAGTTCTTTAAATGTGATTGTTTCTCTTTTTTTCTGTTGTGTAGTCGAGTGGGTAGGGTGATGTGCAAAATCATTTTTTGGGTCTATAATATGCACAAGTTTATCAAGCACATCGAGATTGTCTAAGAGTTTCTTTTTTTCTTTGATTGTAAGTGCTTCTAATTTAGCCTGTAAAGCTTCTTCCACTTCTTTTATGTACTCTTTACTCTCTTTAAGAGAAAATGATTGGGTAACAGTGTATTTTTTGGCTTTGTTATTTGAGTAGCAAAGCATCGCATCAATATATTGTTTGGTTTTGAATAATTTATTGTCTGTATCAGTTTGTAACATAGTAATTAACTCCTCGAACAAATTGTTCAATTCTTTTGCATACATGTTAGCATGAAAATGAGAGATTTTTCCCAATTGAATGCGGATTTCAGCCTTATTTTGAAAAAAATGTGATAAATGGTGTGGAATTCTTCTACGAAAGTAGAGTGATTTATTGATTTGCATGATGTATTTGCCCACGGAGTGACCCCTCTGTGCACAAAAAATGTGTACAAAATACAATGAGGCTTAATTAAGTGTTTGTAAAAGTGCTTGTTTTTGGGAGTTATAGAGAAAATTTGGTGACCCCGAGGAGAATTGAACTCCTGTAACATGGATGAAAACCATGGATCCTAACCGCTAGACGACGGGGCCACTTAAAAGTAAAGGCTCAACATATTTGTTGAGCCGAAATTATATAGACACTACCCTTAAAAAAAGATAAAATATCTTATAATTTAAATTATTCGTAAAAGCTACGAAGCGCTCTAATAATTACAGCATTTTTAGAAATACTTTCAGCTTTTGCATTATCATTAACAGTTTCATATAAGTCTAAAGGAAGAGAAATTGAAAATGTTTTTGTTTCAATTTTTTTCTTTTTAGCTATCATTGAAACAACACTACCAAGTAATTCAATAATTTTTTTCGTATCAATTGGTTTTTGAATAAAACTATTTACACCAACTTCAATTGATTCAGAGATTTTTTCCATATCATTACTTGCAGAGATGACAATAATAATTTGATTTGGATTAATTTCACGAATTTTACGAGAAAGTTCAATCCCGTCCATACCTGACATAATAATATCTACAAATACTACATCCGGTTTGCTTTGTTCATAAACTTTTAATGCACTGTCGCCGTCAAAGCATGAATCTACTTTTGCAAAAAAGTTTTTAAAAGTAGAACTTAAAAGTTCATTTGTAACTTTTTCATCCTCTACAACCATTGCAGTAAGTTTCTTTGTTTGTTCCGTAAGTTGAATTAAGTCTAAATTAGCCATTGTATATTCCTATATTTTAATTTGTTATATTATACACTATTAATAGTAAATAACGACAACGTTTATAAACAAGTTTACAAATCTGTTTTAAATTGTTCCAGCCATTCAGTGTCAGAAACACTATTTTCTTCTTTTTGTGTCAAAAGTGAATCAATAATACTAATAAGTGTTTTTTCATCCATAAATTTTAATAAATCAGGATTAATGGAAGTAGGGTTGATACCTTCATAACTGTTTAATAAATTTTGTATATCTTGTATTAACTGTTCTTTTTTTTGCATTTTATTTTTGCTCCCAAGCTTGATTAAAGCTCATATGTTTATTTTGAATATTGTTCACCAGTGCAACTAAACCAGTTTTTTTCATAATAATTTTTGCTTTTATTGGCCATGATTTTCTATAATTAAATGAATTTTTGATACCACCAACTCTATTTATAAAGTCTTTATTGGTATTCATACTAAATAATATTTTATTATTATTTTTTGCAATAAGTCTATTAAGCCAACTTCTTGTATTTCTAAAAGCTTTTATATTTGATGTTTTGCTTATCCATTTCTTTGCAAAATCATCAAAACAGGCTTTATAAGCTTTTTGACGTAAATTTTTATTGTATTTTAAGAGGGTAAGTTTATCTACGCTACCAGCATATGGTAATGGTCTGTAGTCTTTTTTAAAACTTTTATGACGTTTCTTATATACTAAGTCATTCCGATTGTGCTTTTTTATCTGTTTTGGGTCAAATAAAATTTGCTGTTTGCTTTTAGAATAGGGAAGAACAAGTGCTGGTAATTCCGAATCACTTTTAAAAGCACCTAAGCTCATTATATTACCAGTAATTTGTGCAACATATCCTCTCCCATATCCAGATTCCAATCCCGCAATAGCTAAAACAGATGCAGCAGGAAGTTTATACTTTTGACAAATATTAAGAACAATAGGTGTTATCTCTTTATAAAATTTTTTTACATGGGAATATTTTCTAAAGCTATAAGAATCAGCATTTAAAGAAGAAGTTATTATGCATATACTAAGCACGATATACCGTATGGGCAAAATATAATATATATTGGTTAACATAATGTAAATTCTCTTGAAAATTATTTACTCTCTCACGAGCAGTTTATACAGGTATAAGATAAGCCGAGTTTTGTATGATAGTATTAATCTACTGCACATCTTGCGTTGTGCCTCTAGCGAAACAATAGCATTGTAAGACGCTAACCATTTGTTTCTTGCTGCCATGTTGGGTTTACAAGCTCTTTATATCGCTATAAAGACTGGTGGTCTCTTACACCACCTTTTCACCTTTACTACATAAAATGTAGAAGTCTAATCTCTGTTGCACTTTCCCTCGTATTACTACGGCCATTAGTTAAATGGAACACTGTCTTACAGCAGCTCGGACTTTCCTCTTGAAATAATTTCAAGTCACTATCTCTTATACCTATGAAATTATACTTAATTGTCATTTATTATCCTAATTTTTTATATTAACACTTGTTCATACCTAAGTATTTATTTATGAACATGTGTTCTTTTTATTTCAGTATATATTAACATTTGTTCATATATACTTCTGTAATAGTTAACGATTGTTCATAAGAGAAAAAAGGAGTATAAATGCCCAAAAATAGGGAAACAATAAAAAGAAGCGGTACAAAAGAAAAGATATTGACAATAGCAACAACCCTCTTCTCTCAGTATGGTTATAAAGGCACAAGCGTACGAAAAATAGCTTCAGAAGTAGGTATTAGAGAAAGTGCAATTTATAATCATTATACAAATAAAGAAGAGATTTTTTTAGAAGTTGCTAAGAATATTTTCTCTTCACCCTTCTCTTTTAGCAATGAAGAAATAAAAGAATTAGCCTTGAGAGGTAAAGCATTTTTGCAAAAATATACTATGCAATATAAAATGCTGACATTTGATAAAAGTAATGAAAGTATGTTTAGACTACTGATGATAGAACTTATGCAAAATAAGAGCCTTAGAGAGCAATTTATGAGTGAATTTCACAATAAAAATATTCAATTACTCTCAGAAGGCTTTTTTATTATGATGCAGAACTCTTTAATTCGTTCTTCAGACCCAATGCTTATAGCCTATGAATTTATAAGCACCCTCTTCTATATACGTTTGCAGGTTACACTATTAAGATTTGATGCAAACTCAACAAATAGTTTATCAACGCAATTTGAAAAACATGTAGATTTTTTTTGGGAAAGTATAAAAATTTAATACTAAAAAATATTAGATATTAATTAGTATTAAATATATAATTTAAAAAAAGCAGCCTCTTGTGAGTACTGCTTTTAAACGTAGTATTATCTAAATTTATTTAGTTCCCATTGCATCTAAGGCATAAGCTTTACCAAGAGCATATGCTTTTTTATTTGCTGCATGAACTTTTGCAGGTACTTTAGAAAGCATAGTCTCAATCAAAGACTCATCAGGAAGTACTTCTGTCATTGTATTTGTAATTCCAAGTGCAACAACAGATTGAGTAATAACATTACCAACCTCTTCTTTTGCAATTGTAATAATAGGAATTTCAATAATTTCCCAAGTTTTCCTATCTTCATCAGTTGGATGAACAAGGTTTGGGTCAACAACAATTTTATTACCTGGTCTTACACCATTTTTAAATTGGTGATAAGAAACATCTGCTACAGAAAGCATAAAATCAATTTCACCCTCATTTGCATATGGATAACGAATTTCTTCATCATCAAGAGTAATATCAACAACTGTTGCCCCACCACGAACTTGAGAAGTATATGTAGCAGTTTTTAGTCCATAGCCACCATTTTTAATTTTACAAGCAGCCATAATTTCACCGGCAAGAAGAACACCTTGTCCTCCAACACCAGTAAATCTTAAAGTATTTCTCATTTATTACTCCTTATATTTTTTTCTCAAAGTCATTTTGAGTAATTTTAGCACGTTCACCTTTTGCAGCTTTTTGAATCTCTGCATACATATCACAATATTCTTCTTGTTCTACTTCTCTTAATACGCCTGTTGGTAAAATATTTTCTTTTTCAATAGGATCTTCAATCGCTTCCCATTTTTTGAGTGGAAGTGTAATACTATCAATCCATTTTAGATTATCCATTGCAGAAAGCATTTTGTTCTTACGTCCAAGATTAATATGGCAATTAGAAAGCACTTCTATAAAACTAAAACCTTTATGAGAGAATGCTTTTACAAGAATTTTTTCCAATTTTTTAGGATCTGTCATAGATTCACGAGCCACAAAAGAAGCACCTGCTCCGATTGCAAGATTTGAGGCATTGAAAGTTGGATCAATATTACCATTCTTTTGAGAAACAGTCCACATACCACGAGGAGTAGTTGGAGATGTCTGAGAATTTGTAAGACCATAGATAAAGTTATTAATAATAATAAAGTTTAAATCAATATTTCTTCTACAACCATGGATAGTATGGTTACCACCAATAGCAAGACCATCACCATCACCAGCAACAACGACTACATTTGCATGTGGTTTAGCAAGTTTCACACCTGTAGCATATGCAACAGTACGACCATGAGTAGTATGCACTGTATTACAATCTATATATGATGAAAAACGTCCTGAACATCCGATTCCAGATACAACACAGACATTGTCCATGTCCCAGCCCATTTTTTCAATTGCACGGATAGTCGCTTTTAAAATAACACCATCACCACAACCCCAACACCAAAGTGTCGGCATCTTGTTTACACGTAAATATTTATCATAATTAAATGCCATTAAATCATCTCCTTAACTTTTGCTACCATTTCAGCAGGTGCGATTGGACGACCATTTGCTTTTAAAAGCGTAGTAAAATCATTACGCTTAATGATACGTTCGATTTCTTTTGAATATTGTCCCATATTAAGTTCAGTAACTAAGATTCTATTTTCAAATTTTTTGCCAATTTCTTCTAAACGATTAATTGGACTTGGCCATAACATAATTGGTCTAAACAGACCTGCTTTAATGCCTTCTGAACGAAGTTTTTTAACAGCTTCATATGCACCAAGAGCAATAGAACCATAGGCAACAATACAAATATCAGCATCATCCAAATCTACCTCTTCATAATCTGGTAAATCATCAAGACCATCATTCTCTAAATGGACAGTATTAATTTTTCCGACTAAACGCTCAATATTAAATTCACATTGTGCAGCATCTTCTGTAGGGAAACCTTCATCACCATGGTGAAGACCTGTAATGTGGTATTTATACCCTTCAAACATAGGGTTAAGAACCGCAGGCTTATTCATAGGAACATCATAAGGCTTATAATCAGCTGGATTTCCATGAAATTTTTCACGATCTACTATAGAAGCTTCTATTTCTTCCATATCTGGAAGCATCGCTTTACCATGCATATGACCAATTGTCTCATCTAAAAGCATAAATACTGGAGTCATATATTTTTCAGCTAAATTAAATGCACGAACACTTTGTGTATAACACTCAGTTAATGAACCAGCACATAAAGTAATAGATGCATAATCCCCATGTGTTGGATACTGTGCTTGACCAATATCAGATTGAGAAACACGAGTTGGAAGACCAGTTGATGGACCACCACGCATTACATTAAAAATCACTAATGGAATTTCAGCAATAAAAGCAAGACCAATTTGTTCTGCTTTGAGTGAAATACCAGGACCTGAAGTCGCAGTATATGATTTAACACCAGTCATAGAAGCACCAAGAGCAGCTGAAATACCAGCTATTTCATCTTCCATTTGAATTGCTGTACCACCAACTTTTGGTAACATATCTGAAGATACATGCATAATCTCTGATGATGGTGTAATTGGATAGCCACCAAAAAATCTAGCACCAGCTTCTACTGCCGCTTTTGCAGCAAGTTCATTACCAGTTGAAATTACTTCTCTTGCCATTATTTAGCTCCTTGTTGTGATAAAGACATATAATTATTTGCAACAATTTCTTCTTGTCTCTTTTTAGATTCATCAGTTAATTTAGCAAAACTTTTGCCGGCAGCTTTAAGACTTTTTCTGTCTGCTACATAAATAGCAAAATCTGGACATGTAAGTTCACACTCATTACATCCTATACATGCTTCAGGGTGATCAATGGAAATCATTGCACCAAGCGTTGAAGTTTTTTCATATACCATTCCAAGTACACCTGAAGGGCACACAGATACACAAATATCACATGCTTTACAGTTGCTAGTATTAACCCATACAGGTTGATCGCCTGGGTTTTCAGTTTTAAAAGTTCCCATCTATTCTCCTATTATTTAAATACAAATTAAATTCGTATAATACTTTTCTACTCATAGAGTATCTAAGTTTTGATAATTATATTCTAAAATGTGTTCCTATCGCCCCTTGGCAGTAACAAAAAGTTACGTTAAGAGGCTCACACAAATAATAATAAACAAAATTATTTACTTGCCAATACTTCAGCTATTGCTTTTCCAATTTCAGCAGGAGAAACAACCACTTTTACACCAGCAGCTTCTAGTGCTGCCATTTTTTCAGCTGCAGTTCCGGCAGTACCTGACACAATTGCACCAGCATGACCCATTGTTTTGCCTTTAGGAGCAGTTTGACCTGCAATAAATGCAACAACAGGTTTAGTGATTTGTTCTTTTATAAGCTTTGCCGCTTGAATCTCAAGATCTCCACCAATTTCACCAATCATAACGATTGCTTCTGTTTCTGGGTCTGCTTCAAACATTGGTAAAAGTTGTTTGTATGAAAGACCAATAATAGGATCTCCACCAATACCAATAGCAGTAGTAATACCAAAACCTTCCTTACAAACTTGGTTTGCACCTTCATAAGTAAGTGTACCAGATTTAGAAATAAGACCAACATTCCCTTTTTTGAAAATTGAGCCAGGCATAATACCTATCTTACATTCTTCAGCTGTTATGATACCAGGACAGTTTGGCCCTAATGTTTTCATACCATGTTTAGTTGCATAGGCTTTAGCCATTTGCATATCTTTTACTGGTGCACCTTCTGTAATAATTACAGCAAGCTCAATTCCAGCCTCAGCAGCTTCCATTACAGCATCACCAACAAAAGCAGGTGGAACAAAAATCATAGAAACAGTTGCACCTGTAGATTTTATAGCTTCGCTAACAGTATTAAAAACTGGTTTACCTAAATGCTCTTGACCACCTTTGTTTGGTGTAACACCACCAACAATTTGAGTACCATAAGTAAGACACTGTTCAGCGTGAAAAGTACCCTCTTTTCCTGTAAAACCTTGAACGATTACTTTTGTATCTTTATTTACTAAAATTGACATATTTAATTATTCTCCTTTTGCTGCAGCTACAGCTTTTGCTGCACCGTCACCTAAATCATTACCAACGATTAAGTTTGAAATATTTGCATTTTTAAGAATTTCAGCAGCTTCTGGTGCATTTGTTCCATCAAGACGAACAATAACAGGAACATTAACATCAGTAATTTTAGTTGCTTCAATAATACCATTTGCAATTCTGTCACAACGAACAATACCACCAAAAATATTTACAAAGATAGCTTTTACATTGGGATTTTTAAGAATAATCTCAAAACCTTTTGCAACAGTTTCTGCGTTTGCACTACCACCAACATCTAAAAAGTTTGCAGGAGTTCCGCCCATGTGGTTAATTGTATCCATTGTACCCATTGCAAGACCGGCACCATTTACCATACAACCAATTTCTCCATCGAGTGCTACATAAGAAAGACCATATTTAGCAGCTTCTACTTCATCAGGATCTTCTTCACTTAGATCTCTCATCGCTGCAATATCAGGATGACGACCTAACGCAGAGTTATCAAATCCCATTTTACCATCTAGAGCAATAAATTCACCTGTCCCTGTTTTAACAAGTGGATTAATTTCAATCATTTCTGCATCATTTTCCATGTATAACTTATAAAGTTTACTTGCAAATCTAATGATATTTTTTTGTTCATTCTTATCTGTGATACCTAAACCAAATGCAAGTTCGCGACCATGAAAGCTTTGAAAACCAATAGTTGGATCCACTGGAACTGTAATGATTTTTTCAGGAGTATTTGCTGCAACATCCTCAATATTCATTCCACCTTCAGTAGAAGCCATAATTAAAGGCATTTCTAATTTTCTATCAAGAACAACAGAAAGATACAATTCTTCTTTAATATCTGCACCATCTTCGATGTAGAGCTTTTGTACTAACTTACCCTCTGCAGTTGTTTGGTGTGTCACCAAAGTCATACCTAAAATCTCGTGAGATAAAGATTCAACTTCTTCTAAAGACTTAGCAAGTTTTACACCACCACCAAGACCACGACCACCTGCATGAATTTGTGCTTTAACAACCCATACTGGGCCACCTAATTGCTCTGCAGCTTTCACAGCATCTTGAACACTGTCAACCATAATACCTTTTGGTGTAGGTACATCATATTTTTTGAAAATCTGTTTTGCCTGATATTCATGTATATTCATCTATTCTCCTTAATTTAAAATAAAAAATGTATTGGCTTTTAAGCCTTAGGTGCAATCATCTCTTCTGGTTTTACGTATTCGTCAAATTGTTCAGGTGTCAAAAGACCAAGTTCAACAGCTGTTTCTTTTAATGTTGAATTATTTGCATGGGCTGTTTTTGCGATTTTAGCTGCATTTTCATATCCAATATACGGATTTAATGCAGTTACCAACATAAGTGAATCATGTAAGAAGTGGTCTATTCTTGCATGAACCGGTTTAATACCTACTGCAGCATTGTCATTAAATGAAACAATAGAATCACTTAAAAGTCTTACTGATTGTAAGAAATTATACGCAATTACAGGTTTAAATACATTTAATTCAAAATTACCTTGTGACGCAGCAAAGCCAATTGTTGCATCATTTCCCATAACCTGACATGTTACCATAGTAACGGCCTCACTTTGTGTAGGGTTTACTTTTCCCGGCATAATTGAACTTCCCGGCTCATTTGCAGGAATTTCAATCTCACCAAGCCCACAACGAGGACCAGATGCTAACCATCGTACATCATTTGCTATCTTCATCATATCTGCTGAAAGAGCTTTTAAGGCTCCATGAGCAAAAACAAGAGCATCATGAGAAGTTAAAGCATGAAATTTATTAGGAGCAGTAATAAAATCATGTCCAGTAAGTTCACTTAGTTTTTTAGCAACTCTCTCACCAAGTTCTGGGTGAGCATTAAGTCCTGTTCCAACTGCAGTTCCACCAAGTGCAAGTTCACGTACAGCTTCAAGTGAATCTTTAGCCATCTTTTGGGATTTATTAAGCATTTCAACCCAACCAGAAATTTCTTGACCTAGTGTTAATGGAGTAGCATCTTGAAGATGTGTACGACCAATTTTTACAATATCACTAAATGCTTCACTTTTTGCTTGAAGTGTTGCTTTTAGTTTTGCAATTGCAGGAAGAAGTTGCTCTTCTACGGCGATTACAGAAGCTACATGTAAAGCAGTTGGGTATGTATCGTTTGAACTTTGAGATTTATTTACATCATCATTTGGATGTACAAGTTTCTTTGTTCTAAAATCTCCACCAAGAATTTCTGTTGCACGATTTGCAAGTACCTCGTTGTTATTCATATTTGATTGTGTACCTGAACCTGTTTGCCAAACGACTAAAGGGTAATTCCCATCAAGTTTACCTGCAAGCATATCATCAGCAGCCTGTGCAATCGCATCAGCTTTTTTAGCGTCAAGTTTTCCTAAGTCTTTATTTACAAGAGCAACAGCTTTTTTAAGGTAAGAAAATGCACGTGTAATTTCATATGGCATTTTTTCTTCACCAATTTTAAAATTTTGTACACTTCTTTGTGTTTGAGCTCCCCAATAAGCGTCATTAGGAACGTTAACTTCTCCCATTGTATCTTTTTCTATACGAGTTTTCATTCTTTATTTTCCTTCAAAAAAATTATTTTCATTTAGAGTATCTATTAAATCTTGAACAGATGTGCAAGATTGTGCAAACATAGCTTTTTCTTTTTCATCAAGAGTTACTTCAATGATTTTTTCAGCACCTTTAGCACCAAGCATTACAGGAACACCTGAAACAACGTCACTGTAGCCGTATTCACCTTCAAGACAAACAGCACAAGGATGAATTTGTTTTGTATCTTTAAGTATTGCATCAACCATAATTGCAGCCGATTTTGCCGGTGCATAATAAGCAGAACCTGTTTTTAAATAGCCAACTATTTCAGCACCTCCATGACGTGTTCTTTCAACAATTTCATCAATTTCATCTGCTGTTAAAACATCAGAAAGTGGAACGCCTGCTACAGTTGAATAGCGAGGAAGAGGAACCATATCATCACCATGTCCCCCCATAACTGAAGCACGAATTTGTCCACCGCCATATCCAAGTTTTTCTTGAATAAATGCAGCCATTCGTGAACTATCAAGTATACCAGCCATTCCAATAACACGACTTCTGTCAAATCCACTTTCTTTAAGTGCTACATAAGTCATAGCATCAAGAGGATTTGAAACCATAATTACAATTGCATTTGGAGAATATTTTGCAATACCTTCAATTACTTCTTTTGTAATTTTCGCATTTATCATAAGTAAATCATCACGACTCATACCTGGAAGTCTTGGACTACCGGCAGTTACAACAATTACATCACAATTAACTAAATCTGACATTTCTTCTGCCACAGAAACAACTGTATGACTTCTTACAGCAGAAGCAGCTTGTGACATATCAAGAGCCTTTCCTTTTGCTACATCTATTTTATTATCACGAAGTATAATTTCATGACATGACCCAAGCATTGCAAGAGAATAAGCTACTGTTGCGCCAACATTACCAGCACCTACTATCCCTACCCTTTTTCCTTGACTCATATATGCTCCTTAATATTAAATACTATGATGACTAATAAGATACACTTAAACAATATGTGCGAACACATAACGCTTAAGTATACAAAGTCCTCATCAACAGATGAAATTAAATTTCATCTTTTATATATAGCTTTTCATAGCTACATATAAAAAGTGAAAGCTGTATGCATAATGCATACAGTTCCAAACCTATTTATGCTATTGAATCGATAATAGCATTTAATGTAGCCGATGGACGCATAGCATTAGTAGCTTTTGCATCATCCGGAAGATAATAACCACCGATATCTTGTGCTTTACCTTCAGCAGCTAAAAGTTCTGCAATAATTTTTTCTTCATTTTTCACTAAAGCTTTTGCAACAGGAATAAATTTAGCAGATAATTCTGCATTATCACTGTCAGCTAAATCTTGTGCCCAGTATTGAGCTACAAAAAAGTGAGAAGCTTTATTGTCCGGCTCACCCACTTTTCTTGATGGAGCTTTATTATTGTCTAAATATCTATTATTTGCAACGTCAAGTGCAGCCATAACTGCCTCAAGTTTTTTACTTGGATGTTTTTGCTCAATATATCTTAATGATTCAGCAAGTGCTAAAAATTCACCTAATGAATCCCATCTTAAATGACCTTCAGTAAGGAATTGATCAACATGTTTAGGAGCAGATCCACCAGCACCAGTTTCAAAAAGACCGCCACCAGCTAACAATGGAACGATTGAAAGCATTTTTGCAGATGTTCCAAGCTCTAAGATTGGATACATATCAGTTAAATAATCACGTAAAACATTACCAGTAACTGCAATACTGTTTTCACCTTCTCTCACACGAGCATTAGAAAAATTTGTAGCTTCTTCTATTTCCATAATACGAATATCTAAGCCTTCAGTATCATGCTCTTTAAGGTATTCATTTACTTTTTTAATCATATTTGCATCATGCGCACGATTTTCATCTAACCAGAAAATAGTCGGTACTTTTTCTATACGAGCACGTTCTACTGCAAGACGAACCCAGTCTTTGATTGGAATATCTTTTGCACGAGACATTCTCCAAATATCACCTTTTTCAACTTTGTGACTCATAAGCACATTACCGGCTGCATCTTTTACTTCCATAATACCATCTTCTGGTACTTCAACAGTAGTCGGATGAGAGCCATACTCTTCAGCTTGTTTAGCCATAAGCCCAACATTAGCAACACTACCCATAGTTGTTACATCATATTGTCCATTTTTTACACAATCTTCAATCATTGGACGATAAAAATTTGCATAACAGCGATCTGGTATAACTGCTACACACTCCTCAGTTTTACCATCTTTATTCCACATTTTACCGCCGTCACGAATAACAACTGGGAGTGAAGCATCAATAATAATGTCATTTGAAGCGTGTAAGTTAGTAATACCATTATCACTATCAACCATAGCAATATTTACATCGCCGTTATTTATGACATTTTTAAATGCCGCTAAAATTTCATCTTTTTTATCTGAATTTTCAAGTTTTTTCTCTAAATCACCAAGACCTAAGTTGGCATTTACACCAAGTTTTTTGAATTCATCAGCATATTTTGCAAATACATCTTCAAAAAACACTTCAACAGCATGACCAAACATAACAGGATCAGATACTTTCATCATAGTAGCTTTTAAATGGAGTGACCATAAAACACCATTTGCTTTTGCATCTTCAATTGATTTTTTATAAAAGGCACGTAATGCTTTTACAGACATAAAAGTGCCATCTAAAATTTCTTTATCTTTTGCATCTACATTTTTCAGTATTTTGCCATTTAATTCGATAGTTACATTTTGCTCACCATCGACAATAATTGATTGCTCATTTGCATAAAAATCACCGTTATCCATAGAAGTAACATATGTTTTTGCATTTTCTTCAAATGGGCGTAATTTATGAGGATTTTTCTGTGCAAAGTTTTTAACAGCAGCTGCTGCTCGACGGTCTGAATTGCCTTCACGAAGAACAGGGTTGACCGCTGAACCTAAACATGTTGCATATTTTGCCTGAACCTTTTTTTCTTCTTCTGTTTCAGGATTTTCAGGGTAGTTTGGTAAAGCATAACCTTTTTCCTGGAGTTCTATTATACACTCTTTTAGT
>JALUXS010000050.1 GCA_027013185.1 Sulfurimonas sp. | reverse complement strand
TATCATCTAACATAGTATCAACTTTATTCATTACACTTGCTGTTTTCTGAAGTAAAAGAGCAAATTGCTTTTGATTTTTATCGTCTAGTACTCTATTTGTTCTTTCCAATGTTAAAACAAGTAATTCTGAAACAGAACCGATTGATTTTTCAATATGTTCAAAAAAAGAAGGTGCAGAATTTATAATAGGGTATTTTTGTCCATTTTTTCTCTTGAGTATTTCTGTATTATTTTTACCTTCGCTCAAGTTAATGTAAGTTAAACCTGTAATGCCTTGTGCCGTTAATTTAGCAACAGTATCTGATTTAACAGGTGTGGTTTTTAAAATTTCTACCATCACCTCAACCTGTGCACTATTACGAGGATTTATTCTCAGTCTACTGACTCGTCCTACTTTTATACCACGATATTTCACCGGTGCATCTAGGTTTAAGCCAAGTACCGATTCATTAAAGTAAATAATATATTTTTGATTTTCTGCTTCTTTTGAAGGCTTTAACATCCAATATGAAAAACCGAGCATAAGCAGCAAGCCTATTAGAACCAAAAAACCAACCAGTGTATAATTTACTTTATTATTCATGTTTTCTCTCTAAAAAATTTTTGTATAAAATCATTTTTCATAGAAGTCACTTCTTCCAAACTGCCTTCATATGCTATTTTTTTATTATCAATAACAGCCATTCTATCTAATGTATGGTATATTGAATCCAAATCATGTGTGACCATCACTATGGTCAATCCCAACATGGAGCGTAATTGCAATATAAGTTCATCAAACTCTCTTGCTGAAATAGGATCAAGACCACTAGTAGGTTCATCTAAAAAAAGTAGTTTTGGATCCATTGCCAATGCTCGTGCAATACCCGCTTTTTTTCGCATGCCTCCACTTATTTCAGAAGGATATAAAAAAGCATCACTCGGCTTTAATCCCACTAAATCCAGTTTAAATGCAACAATTTCGTCTATCATTTTTTTTGAAAGGCTTGCATACTCTTTTAAAACAAGTGCAATATTCTCAGCAATGCTAAGTGAAGAAAAGAGTGCACCAAATTGAAATAATACACCCCACTTACGTCTGAGTTCTTGTGCTTTTACTTCACTTATATTTTCTATATATTGTCCTAAAATTTCTATACTGCCGGAATCGAATTCCTGTAGCATAACCATTTCACGCAGTAGTGTAGTTTTTCCACAACCACTTGGCCCCAGAAGCCCATAAATGTCACCTTCATTTACATGTAGATTTAAACCATCATGGACTATGTTGTCACCAAAAGTAGTTTTTATATTTTTAACTTGAATAAGAGACTGCATTATATGCCTAAATTTGTAAATGCAATGGAAAATATTGCATCACATACTATGACGGCAAAAAGAGATTCAACAACACTTTTTGTTGTATTAAACCCTATACTCTGTGTATCATCTTTCACAATCAAGCCTCTGTAAATTCCGATTGAAGCAATTAAAAATGCGAAAAAAGGCCCTTTAACTATACCAACATAAAAATGTTTTATTGCTATGACTTCATTGAATCTATCTAGAAAAAGAGAAGGCGTTATATTTAAACTTACATCTGCCACAATAATACCACCCAACATTGCCATCATATCGGCTACAAATATTAAAATTGGAAACATTATAATAAGTGCAATAATTCTAGGAAGTACTAAAAAGCTGAACGGATCAAAACCCATTGTCTGCATCGCATCAATTTCTTGTGTTATTTTCATTGCACCAATTTGTGCCGTATAAGAAGAACCACTACGACCTGCTATAACGATTGCAGTGATAAGAGGTGCTAATTCTCTAAAGATGGAAAGTCCAAGCATATCGACTATAAATATATTTGCACCATAAAGACGCAATTGGTATGCAGACTGATATGCGACAACGAGCCCTATCAAAAAACTGGTTAACGCAACAATAGGCAATGCACGTATAGTACTTTCATTAATTTCAAAGGCAATTTCTTTATAACGAATATTTTTACTATTTTTAAAATATAAAAAGAATGAAGAGAAAATTTTGCCGACAAAAGTCATAAAAGATAAAAAAGCTAAATAATTTTTACAAAAATATTTTCCTAAAGATTCAAAAAAATTTCTTTTGTGAATATCATCTTTTTTATTCAATCCTTCATGATGTGCTGCAACTAGCTTAAGAGTATGTAAATAATTTTCATTAGTGCAAAGCACTTGTGAACGGTAACGTTTTGTAATATCAGATAAAAAAAGAGCAAATGCCGTATCAAGGTAAGTAATGTTCTCTAAATCAATAATAACTTTTTTACTCTGTGAGATATTATGTTTAAATAAATATCCTTGAACCTCTTGCAAAATATACAAGGTAAGTTCTCCTGAAAAGACAAGAGTCAGTTTTTCTTTGTCATAATCAAGTTTAAGGAATTTATTATTCATATAAAATACTACTAAAAATCTCTTTCTAACAATTTATTTACTTTTAAAATTGTAATAATTTTATCTTCTTGTTTCCCTACGCCATCAATAATTGTATTTTCACCATTGACCGTATCGGGTGCTGGACCTATATTTTC
>JALUXS010000049.1 GCA_027013185.1 Sulfurimonas sp. | reverse complement strand
AAATTGTACAACTACAATTTTGGTTCTTTCTGAAAGTAAAAACACGCATAAAAGGAATAAACATTTATCTACTGTAAATCAGAGACTAGATAGTGTAACTTTTAAGGCATTAACGCATTTCATAAAACAAACTTCAAGTGAATTAGAAGAAAATGTGCAGTTGTTAGAAGAATATAAAGACGCTGTTGATCATACATCTTTAGTTTCCAAAACAGATGTTAGCGGAAAAATTATATATGTTAATGAAAACTTTTGTAAAGTAAGTCAATATTCACAAGATGAGTTACTTGGAAAAAATCATAATATTGTACGAGATGCGAATATGTCTTCATTTATATTTAAAAAACTATGGGTAACAATACTCCAAGGTAAAGTTTGGAAGGGAATTTTATCTAATCGGGCTAAAGATGGAACTATTTATTATGTAGATACCACAGTAATGCCAATTTTTGATGAGAAACATAAAATAAAAGAGTTTATTGCCATTCGTCAAAATATTACCAAACAAATAGAAGCAAAAAAACGCATTCAAGAAAAAGAGAAACTGATAAAAGCTATTTTTGATAATCAAGATGCAATTGTAATTTATGCTTCAAAAACGATAGGTATGTTGAATGTAAATAAAAAACTTTTTGATACATTTGAATATAACTCATTTGAAGAATTTAAAAGTAAAAATTCATGTATATGTGACTTGTTTATAGAAGAAGATGGCTATATCACCCCTAAACGATATCCAAATTGGTTGGATGATATAGCCGAAAATAAATTTGAGGCTCAAGCAAAAGTAAAAATGCTTACACGTGATGATACAGTACATACATTTACGCTTATGATTAAAAAAATCAATGATGAATATATTATTAATCTTTATGATATTAGTGATTTGGAACAAGCTCTTTTTAAAGCCCATGCATCCGAACATGCAAAATCAATTTTTTTAGCAAATATGTCGCATGAAATACGAACACCTTTAAATGGAATTCTTGGATTTACAGAGGTATTAACAAAACGAAATTTAGATACAGATTCTAAACGATACATAGATATTATTCACAAAAGCGGACAAACACTTTTACATGTAGTTAATGATATATTGGATTTTTCAAAAATGGAGAGTGGAGAATTACATCTTTCTCCCGTTGAAACAAATTTATTTAAAGAAATGGAAGCAGCTGTTTCTACTTTTGCTTCAATTGTTAAAAAGCAACAAGTCTATTACTATGTTTATATAGACACTTCGATACCAAAAACGGTGTTGTGTGATATACAAAGAATTAAACAGGTAATAAATAATCTTATTAGTAATGCTGTAAAATTTACGCCTACAAATGGAGATGTATCAGTAACTGTACAATTAAAATCCATTATGAATAAAGTTGCAAAAATACATTTTAGTGTCAAAGACAGTGGTATAGGAATACCAAAAGATAAAATAAAAACAGTCTTTGAAGCTTTTTCCCAGGCAGATGATTCAATTAGCAGGAAATTCGGTGGAACAGGTTTAGGACTTGCTATAAGTAGTCAATATATACAAATGATGCACTCAAAAATTGAGGTAGAATCAGATGAAGGAAAAGGGAGCAAGTTCTATTTTGATTTGGAACTTCCAATAGTTGATGCAACAAGTTCAATAAAAAAATATGATAAAAAAATAGAAATATGTGTATTAAATACAAATAATGAGTTAAGCTGTGCCGTGAATGAAATAGTTTTTTCATATCTGAAATCTTGGCAATATTCTTATAAAGAAATCAATTCTTTGGATGAAATTGATGAAAATACAGAGGTATTGATAGTATGTGCAAAATTATTTGATACAAAAGCATGTGAAGATGCATTGAATACGCATGAAAAATTACAATTGATTTACATAGAAGGGATTGATGAGCATTTTAATTGTTCACATAAAAAATTTCATTTTATAGAGCAGCCAATGACAGGTTCTGCTCTTTTTGATACGCTTATCACATTTACAAATTCAAGTACAAAACTTTTGAAAAAAGATGAAGTTGTGTCTGCACAAACATCTACATATCAAGGTAATATCCTTGTTGCTGAAGACAATGAAACAAATCAAATGCTTATATCTATAATGTTAGAAGAGAGAAAACTTAGATTTACGATTGTTAATAATGGACAAGAAGCTGTAGATGCAGCAAAAAAAGATGACTTTGATATTATATTTATGGATATTAATATGCCTGTTTTAGATGGTATAGGTGCAACAAAAATTTTAAGAGAAAATGGATATACAAAACCTATTGTTTCATTATCGGCAAATGTTATAGAATCTGATAAAAAAATATTTTTAGAAGCAGGAGTCGATGATACTTTAAATAAACCAATTATTTCACAAGAACTCGATGCTGTACTCAAAAAGTATCTTGTTAAGGAAGTAATTAAATTTACAGAATATGATGCCATTTCAACAAAAAGTATAGCTGAGAGTTTACATATTACGAATGAGGATGTTATAAAAAAGTTACTTGACAGTTTTAAGCAAACCCTTCAAGAAAGTATAAAAAATATACAAACTAATGGACTCAATGCAGATATGCTACATAATTTAAAAGGTGTAACGGGAAATTTACGATTAGAAAACATTTT
>JALUXS010000048.1 GCA_027013185.1 Sulfurimonas sp. | reverse complement strand
AAAAAACGGGCAAGCAATAGACTTGGAGAGTATCTAGGTTGTATTATTCGTATTGTAAAATCTACTGCAAAAAATGTAACAAAAAATTCAGAAAATACAGCTGTTTTAAGCATTACCCCATTTGTAAGACCTATAAAAGCTCCGACAAATAAGATACCTGCAGCGGCTCTTGCCTCTCTCTCATTAAGTACTGGAATCTCATATCCAGATACTTTTTCTCCATAAGTAAAAAACTCTTTTAGACTCATATTTTTTCTCCTTTGTCAAATATGTAAGCATACATAGGAACATAAACAAGTGTTAAAAGTGTACCAACTAAAAGCCCACCAATGGCAACATCGGCTAAAGGACTTAAACGCTCTAACCCAACAGCTTGTTCAAGAGCGATAGGAATCATCCCTGCAATAGTACCAAACGCCGTCATCATAACAGGACGAAAACGTACACGCACTGCCTCTTGTGCAGAGATAAATGGTGACTCTCCTTTTTCTCTATAACTTTGGTAAAAATCTATGAGCAGTACAGCATTTTTAATGATTATACCAAAGAGTAGTAAAATTCCCAAAAGTGATGGCATACAGCTCGGTTTACCAAAGAGCAACATACCCCAAGATGCACCTATAAGTGAGAGAGGAAGTACAAGTATCATGATAAATGCCATTCTAACAGACCTATAAATGGCAATAAGTGTCATAATCAATACTATTACTCCAAGACCTATAGCTTTTGCCATGCGAGAGAAGCTATCATGGATTTGTGCTATATCTCCAGCTTGATCTATCTGTATGCCTTTTATATCTGCTTTTTTTAGGGCTGCTATAGTGTCATTTGTAAGATGTGTTACAGGACGTTTTGCACGATAACCATTTACATCTATACTATAAAGCATCTTATCGCGCTCAATTTTTGCAAATGTAAGATGGCGTTTTAGTGTTGCAATGGAACTTAGTGGCACTTCTCCTTGTGGTGTTGTTATCGGTAAGAGTTTAAGTGTCTCTATATTTTGAGAGAACTTGCCTTTAAGGTAGAGTCTTACATATTGAGTATTCATAGATTCTAAGTTAGCATTTAGTCCTACTACTTGTCCTTTTATAGGCATTTGCATCGCTATTTGATACGGTGTTATGCCGTAGCTTAATGCTTTATTTTCATCTATGTCAAGTTCAACTTCCATAAAATCTTTGTCCCAACTTGTACTTACTGAAGTAAGTCCGTGTACATCTTTTATTGCATTAGCAATTGTATGCGAGACTTCAGGGAGTTTATCTACATAAGGAGAACTTACACGAACATCCACAGTTGCTTTAATGCTCGAGAGTGCTGTAGCACCAAAATCAAAAACATCATCGCGTTTAATACCTTCTAAATGTGAGAGTTTATCACGAATTTTATCTTCAAGTTGCCAGATAGTAGCTTTTCGCTTAAATCTATTAACCGCATTTATAGTTATAATCGCTTCACTTGGCAGATTTCCACTTCCAAGACTTAGAACACCGGGTTCAGTACCAAATGCCACAGAACTCATTTTTACCCATTTTTGAGTATCTAGCCATTTTAAAAAAGGTCTTATTTTTTTTTCTGCTCGGTCAACAGTATCGTTTGAGCTAAACGCCATTTGTACTTTAATAATTCCCGTATCCATAGGAGGCATAGCATCTTTACCGATAGTTGGCATAATGTTTTTAAGACTTAACATAAGCACTAAAATAACACCACCTGTAAGCATCATACGACGCAAGAACCAAAATTTACCATTTGAGAACTTAATTATGCCAACATAAGGAGAAACTAAACGCCCAATAGTATTTTGATACAACCACTCAAAACCATTCTCTATCTTTGTTTTTCCAACACCATTTTTATACAACCATTTAGAAAGAAGAGGAATAAAGGTAATAGATAAAAACCAACTTACTCCAAGTGCTATGATTAGTGTTTCAATTAATGGTTTAAATATTTTTTCAGGAAATCCTCCTACAAACATTAAAGGAAACAAAATAGCTACAGTAGCAATAGTTCCTGCAAAGATGGGAGAAAGAACCTCTTTTGTTCCATGAAAAATAGCATCTTCAAGTTTTTCATGTCCCTGTGTTAAATGGCGTTCAATATTTTCAAGTACAACAACGGCATCATCCGTCAGCATACCAAGAGCTAAGATAATAGCCGTATAAATAACGATGTTTAACTCGCCACCAGTCAGCCAGATAATAGCCATAGTTGAGAAGAAAACCATAGGAATAGAAAGCCCAGCTGCGATAATCGCACGAAAGTTTCCTAAAAAAATCATGATTACTATTAGGGTATAGATAACCGCATCACGAAGTGCTTCAAGCATATTGTCATTTGCTTGCTCTATAAGGTCACGTTGTGTATCTGAAATTTGGAACTTGATGTTAGGGTATTTTACTTCAAGTTTTTTCATTTCAGCTCTTGCTGCCTTACTAACATCTAAAACACTGCCACCTGGTGCACGTTGTACTGCAAGAGCAATAGCCTGTGTTCCATTACCTATGTAGCCACTTGTACGTTTTTTATAACCCCATTTCACATTAGCAATATCATTTAGTCTTACATTAGGCATGATTTGAAGTTGTTGTAGTTTTTGAATATTATC
>JALUXS010000047.1 GCA_027013185.1 Sulfurimonas sp. | reverse complement strand
GTGTTCATCAAGCTCTTTCATGATTGCATCAATCATCGCTTGATTAAAAGGAGATTGCCCAATAAGTGCATCATTGATTTCATTGTTTACATGAGAAACTGCTTTTAAAACACCTTTGCCCATGTAGCGTTCATCCCCATCACGGAGTTCTAAAGCTTCACGCTTTCCTGTACTTGCACCAGAAGGTACTATAGCACTCTCAACAGTTCCATCACTTAATTCAACGGTTGCTTTTACGGTAGGATTCCCACGTGAATCCATTACTTCAATTGCAGTTACACTATCTATAAACATTTACTTTGCCTTTTTGCATTATTCTTGTAAACATTTTATCTAAAGTAAACTAAAACATTAATTATATGTTTTAGTTTATGCGTCTGTATCTGCGATTTCTGCTGGCTCCATTACCATAACACTACTGATTCCCATGGCAACTTTGATTTTTTCTTCAATCTCTTTTGCAAGTTCTGGTTCATCTTTGAACTTTTGTTTAACATTTTCTCGACCTTGACCAAGCTTACCATCACCATAAGCAAACCAAGCTCCTGCTTTATCTATGATGTCAAGTTTAACACCATAATCTACAAGTTCACCCTCTTTTGAGATGCCTTCTCCAAACATAATATCAAACTCTGCTTGACGAAATGGAGGTGCGACTTTGTTTTTAATTACTTTTGCTTTTACACGGTTTCCTATCACGCTTTCACCCTGTTTAAGCGAAGCAATGCGACGTACATCAATACGAACAGAAGCATAAAACTTGAGTGCATTTCCCCCCGTTGTCGTCTCAGGAGAACCATAGCCCATCATTCCAATTTTCATACGAATTTGGTTAATGAAGATGACAGTACAGTTCATTTTTGAGAGGACTCCTGTAAGTTTACGGAGGGCTTTAGACATTAAACGTGCTTGTACACCTACTTGCTGATCGGTCATTTCCCCCTCTAATTCTACTTTTGGAGTAAGTGCAGCAACAGAATCTATAACGATTAAATCAACAGCACCACTTCTCGCGATTGTCTCAACAATATCAAGGGCTTGCTCTCCATAATCAGGTTGTGATACGAGAAGGTTTTCCACATCAACACCAAGATTTTTGGCATAGACAACATCGAGGGCATGCTCGGCATCAATAAATGCACATACACCTCCATTTTTTTGACTCTCTGCAGTAATTTGAAGTGCAAGTGTTGTCTTTCCTGATGATTCAGGGCCATAGATTTCTACGACACGTCCTTGTGGAACACCGCCAATTCCAAGGGCTAAGTCAAGTCCAAGAGAACCTGTACTGATTGATTGAATGGGGTCAATGTTTTTGTCGCCTAAACGCATAAGAGCCCCTTTCCCAAAAGCTTTGTCAATTTGTTTCATCGCTAGGTCTAATGATTTTTGTTTGTTTGCATCCATCTTTGGCTCACTTTATTAAATTTAGGGAAGTATACATACTTTTTTGATTACTTTTCAATTATATGGCATTTTGTCATATTTTTACTAAAATAAAAATATGGCACTTGTAACACTTTTGTATTATACTTTAGAATTCTAAAATCGCCGAGGGCATTTATTTCTCTACTACATTTTGTTATGATGTCGTGTTTTTGATGTTCTTATAATTATAACTGTACTCATTAATATTGTTATATTTTTTATTGTAATTAATTTGTAATAATTTTTATCTAAAATTTCAATATGAAAAAATTATTAATAGAAAATTATCAAATCATAAGTTCTCTTGTTATTTTTAGCTTAATATTAATTTTACATATACCTTTTTATAAAGCTATAATTATTCTCTTAGAATTTATTGTAGTAATAGAGGTTGTAAAAATGACAGCTGATTTTATAGAGAAAAGAAAACTTAGACTTCGTTTTATTATAGATGTATTTATAATTTTTCTTATTAGAGATGTTATTATAAAAATAACAAAACCATCATATAAAGAACATGAAATCCTTTTTTTGCTTTTTGTAGTCTTTATTTTCTTTATTTTTAGAATTTTAGCTTTAATTTATAGTCCTTCAATTACTGGAAAACGAAAAAAGACATAATACTTATAAAAAATAATATTTAGTTTTAAACATTTTTAAGATATTTATTCTAATATAAATTCTTATACTGGACTCATAACGACTGACTTGAAAAATAAGTTACCCTTAAATCAAGTTTTTTTGTCTTTGATGTATCATATCTCATTTTAGTTTAAACGATTAAAACGCGGATGGGTAACTTATTTTTCTTCCAAGGTTTTGTTAAGTGTGTAAATGGCGAAATGTTTAAGCTTTCAGTAGTTCTCTTAGCTTGTTTCTATTTAATGACATATTTGTTCCGTTAATAGTATCAATTTTATATTTTGTGTCTGTTAAACTAATGTTGTTTAAAACATTTTCAAAATGATTCTCTGTTTTATTAAATAGTCTTTTATATCGATAAACATAGTGAGTATGCTCATCTGATTTAGCTAAACAAAATTTTAATTTAGGCATTAAATAATTTTCGGTTGTTACTTTCAAAAGTTGATGATATAGTTTTTTTGACATTTTTCGATAATGTATTTTTGTGTATTTTGGATTTAGTGCGAATGGAAATATGTCTAATGTAATGAAACCATTTTTTTGAAAATACTCAAACATAATCTTTTTTTGTTCTTGTACAATTTTAGGTCTTTTGATG